>CAZDNN010000072.1:0-17316 GCA_964506385.1 uncultured Planctomycetota bacterium | reverse complement strand
CAGGCATCCGGAGTTGAAGAAGGTTGACCTGAGCCAGGTCTACAGCATCGGCCTGTCGGACTACGCACGCGAAGGGGCCGCGCACAACGTCGTCTGGCTCGACGAAGTGAAGCTGCACGACAACGCGGAGCTCCTGGACAAGGAGATCCAGGCCCGTAAGGAGATCGAGCGCCTGCTCCAGGGCAAGAGGGGCGAGTTCTAGAAGAGGAGAACGACCATGAGCGAACGCTGTATCTTGCTTGCACTGGTGTTGGTCGGGGCGGCCCGGGTCCACGCCGCCGGCACGGGCTACATCAGCTCGTATTACAAGAACGGCAAGATCTACGTCAACGAACTGGGCACGCCCGAGGGCAGGCCACTCACCAATCCCCCCGGCAAGGGCTGGGAGGACTTCAAGCCCTCCTGGTCGAAGACCGGCGACATGCTCATCTTCTTCCGCCGGGTGAAGAACGACCCCGTTGTGGTCAACTGGAGGACGAAGATCTGCGTCATCAAGACTGACGGCACGGGCTTCCACGAACTCACCGACGGGACCCAGACGAACTTCAACCAGACCTGGACCCGCGACGGGAAGAACACGCCCATCTGGAACCGCAAGAACGACAAGACGGGCGGCTTCATCGTCATGGCCAGCAAGGTGGGCGCCAAGCCCGGCCACGAGTTCGCCCTCACCGACAGGAGCTATCACAACTGGGCATACACGTGCCTCATGGACGGCCGCATTCTCGTCATGTCTATGCACCCGAAGCAGGGCTGGGGCTACTTCCTCATGACGCCCAAGGTCGGCGGGGGCGGCAAGTACGAGCGCGTCGACTGCGCGGGGATGGACAAGCTGGGGCTGCTCGACCGCATCAGCCTCTCGCCGAGCGAGACCAAGATCTGCTTCGAGCACCAGATCGGGCACAAGCACACCCCAGGGGGACGCGCGCTCTTCGTCGCCGACTTCGACGTGAAGACCCGCAAGATGACCAACGTCAAGGCCTTTGCCAACAAGGACAGGAAGCCCGGCTGGTTCGCCTATCCGCGCTGGACCAAGGACGAGAAGGAGATCATCTACCACGGCCACGCGGCCGGCAAGCGTGCCCTCTACCTCTACAGTGTGAAGGAGGGGACCACCCGAAAGGTGTCGACGGACGATGGCGCCGACTACCGGTACCCCCACGGCGAAGCGACGCCGAAGTAGGCGCTGGGAAGGAGAACGCGCATGAACTGGGGACCGCGAGCTATTGCCCTGTCCGCTTGCGTCGGGTTGCTGGCCGTTTCGGCCGCGTCGGCCGGCCCGGCACCGACCCATACCGACATCCGCTACAGCAAGAAGCACGAGCGGAGCGTCCTGGACTTCTGGCAGGTCGAGTCTGCGAGGCCCGCTCCGCTGATCGTCTACTTCCACGGCGGCGGCTTCCGGATGGGCGACAAAGGGGCCTTCCGCAGGAGCGCGCTTCTGGCTGAGTACCACCCCAAGGGCGTGTGCTTCGCATCGGTCAACTACCCGTTTCTCGAGCACACGGGCAACAACCATGGCGCGATCCTCCGCCACACGGTGGAGGCCATCAAGTTCCTTGCGTCCCGGGCCAAGGAGTGGAACATCGACACCCGGCGCATCGCCGTCTCAGGCTCGTCCGCCGGGGCATTGATCAGCGAGTATCTGGCCTACGGCTCGGGCCTGCCGATCCGGGCCGTCTACGCCACGATGCAGCCCATAGGCACCGACCTCCTGGTGCTGCGCCACATCAAGCGGGGCGGGCCGCCCGCCATCGTCTACAATGCCTCCGGCCCGAGCGACAGGATCCACCCGGCCAGCTGCGCCAGGCAGGTCCTGGCCCGCTGCCGGAAGGTGGGAGTCTACTGCGAGATCTGGGGCACCAAGGCCAACGGCCTGCCTACCCTGCCGGCAGGCGTGTCCATCGACACGCGGGCGATGAAGCTGATCTACAAGGCCTGGAGACTCCCGTTCCCAGTGAAGGGACGACAGAGAGATGAATAACGCGAGCCAGATCGACCGGCGCCGGTTCCTGAAGCACAGCGCCGCCGCCGTCGCTGCCGCGGGCCTCGCCCCGGCCGCCGCATCCGCGGCCGTGCCGACCGGCAAGACCCTCACCCTCGCCGACACCATCCCCGCCCGCGTGTTTGGCAAGACGGGCGTGAGGCTCCCGATCCTTGCCTACGGCGGCGCCGCGCTCCCCAAGCGCTGGCACAACCCACTCTCGCACGAGGACCGCGTGAAGCTCGTCCGATACGCCTACGCCCGCGGCCTGCGCTACTTCGACACCGCGGGCAACTACATGGAGAGCCAGGCCATCCTCGGCGAGGCCCTCCAGCCGATGCGCGACAAGGTGTGGCTCGCCTCGAAGGTCGAGACGACCAACCCCAGCCGCGTCCGCAGAGCGGTGGAGAGGTGCCTCAAAGAGCTGAGGACCGACTACCTCGATCTCATCCAGATCCACGGCACGCCTGGGCTCCAGCAGATGACGGTGAAGCGGGCGCTGCTGGTGCACGCTGAGCTGGCGAAGCTCCGCAACGAGGGCGTCGTTCGTTTCCTCGGCCTCACCGCCCACGGCTACTTCGACAAGGCCCTCGCCCTGATCGAGTCGGACGGCTTCGACCAGTGCATGCTGTCCTACGGCTACCTGCCGCGGGGACACGACCAGGTGTTCTCGAAGCGGATGATCGGCCTCCGCGAGCAGTGCCTGGCCAGCGCCCACAAGCGGAAGATGGGCATCGTCGCGATGAAGGTGATCGGCGCGGGCATCCTCGGCGGTTGGGCGCGCTACGTCGTGCCAGGGTTCGACAGACGGCGGGCTGGTCTTCTGCCGGCTGCGGCGATCCGCCACGTGCTCCAGGACAAACGAGTCCACATGCTCTGCATCGGCATGCGCCTGAAGACCGACATCGACGCCAACGTCCGAACGCTCGCGGGCGACGTCACGTGCACCGACGCAGACCGCGCGCTGCTCGCGGAGTTCGGGCCGCTGGCCCTCAAGAGCGACGCCATGAGGAAGATGAGGGTGGAATGATCAGCAGGAGACCTCGACGCATGCGACTGTCCCAGACGACGGCCTGGCTCCTCGTGATGCCCCTCCTGGCCGCCGCTGGGGCGGGCGCGGGCGAGTGGCCCCAGTTTCACGGGCCGAATCGCGACAACAAGTCGCTCGACACGGGGCTGCTGAAGACATGGCCGGAGGGCGGCCCGCGGCGCCTGTGGGAGGCGACGGGCATCGGCGAGGGCTACTCGACCGTCGCCATCGCGGGCGGACACATCCACACGACCGGGAGCATCAACCACGACTGTGTCATCACCGTCCTGGACATGGACGGGAAGAAGGTCTGGACCAGGAAGAACGGCAAAGCCTGGAGGAGGAGCTATCCCGGCACGCGCTCCACGCCGACGATCGCCGACGGCATGCTCTACCATCTCAGCGGACTCGGGAGTCTCGTGTGCCTCAACGCCAGGGACGGCGAGCCGGTGTGGTCCGTCGACATCATGAGCAGATTCGGCGGCCGCAACATCATCTGGGGGCTGGCTGAATCGCCGCTCGTCTTTGACGACAAGGTGGTCTGCACGCCGGGCGGCAAGGATGTCAGCATGGTGGCGCTGGACAGGAAGACGGGCAAGGTCATCTGGGAATGCAGGGGGGCCGGCGACAAGCCGGGCTATGCGTCGCCGATCCTGGTCGAACACAAGGGGCTGAGGCAGATCGTCACGGTGATGTCGGAGTCCGTGGTCGGGGTGCGCGCCTCGGACGGGAGGCTGCTGTGGAAGTACCCGCACAAGGTGTACATGGACGAGAACATCACGACGCCGATCTTCCACAACGGCTTCCTGGTTGTCTCGGGCTGCGTCAGGAAGGGAACGACTTCGCTGCGGCTCGAGGTCTCGGGCGACCGCTGTTCGGTGAAGAGACACTGGCACAACCGCACGCTCGACAACAAGCAGGGAGGCATCGTCCTGGTCGACGGCAGGATCTACGGATATGCGGAGCAGTTCGGCAAGTCCACTCCGTGGGTGTGCATCGACTTCAAGTCGGGCCGAGACATCTCCAAATCCGCTCCCCTGCTGTCTTCGTACAAGTACAGGAACGGCTGCCTCACCTACGCCGACGGGAGGTTCTACCTCTACTCCGACGACGGCCAGATGGCCCTCGCGAAGGCGACCGATGAGGGGCTTGTCGTCACCGGGCGCCTGAAGCTGAAGGAGCCGGGAAAGAGGCCGACGTGGGCGCATCCAGTCGTCTGCGGCGGGAGGCTCTACCTGCGCTACGGCGACAAACTCGCAGCCTACGAGGTCACCAAGAAAAGCACGGCTTCCTCCCCGTGAATCGGTCCGCTCAGGAGGCTTGAAGACGAAGAACAACAAGAGAACCGGCAAGGCAAGCCCCACGAGACGTGAGCTTCTAGGCGCTGCTGCGTCGGCGGCCGCGGTGGCGATCGTCCCGCGGCACGTGCTCGGCGGAGCCGGTGGCCCGGCGCCGAGCGAAAAGCTCGACATCGCCTGCATCGGCGTGGGAGGCAAGGGCTTCGACGACGTCAGGAGTGTCAGCACCGAAAACATCGTCGCGCTCTGCGACGTGGACGACCGGCGGGGGGCCGCTGCCTTCCGCATGTTTCCACGGTCAAGGAAATACCACGACTTCCGCAGGATGCTCGACAAGGAGCACAAGAGCATCGATGCGGTTGTCGTCGCCACGCCCGACCACACCCACGTCCCCGCCAGCGTCATGGCCATGAGAATGGGCAAACACGTCTACTGCGAGAAGCCGCTCGGCCAGAACGTCCACGAGGTCCGCGTGGCAACCGAAGTGGCCAGAGAGAAAAGGGTGGCTACCCAGCTTGGGAATGGAGCGCACTCCGGCTACAACTATCGCAGCGTGGTCGCGTTGATCAAGGCCGGCACGATAGGCCAGGTGAGAGAAGTCCACACCTGGTGCGACAAGGCCTGGGCACCCGGCGATCGGCCGAAAAACAGGCCTCCCGTTCCGAAGTATCTGAAGTGGGACCTCTGGCTCGGCCCGGCGCCCTACCGCCCCTACCACCCCTGCTACCACCCATTGGCCTGGCGACAATGGTGGGACTTCGGCAACGCGAGGCTTGGCGACATGGGTTGCCACATGATCGACCTGCCGTTCTCGGCGCTGGACCTGAAGTACCCGCTCACGGTCGAGGCGGAAAGCGCCAAGCCTGCCCACAAGGAAAGTGGCCCCCCCTGGCTCATTAGCAGGTGGACCTTTCCCAGGCGAGGCGGCCTGCCGCCCGTGCAACTGACGTGGTACGACGGCGACAAACGCCCGCCGCTCCAGAAGAAGCACAACATGCCCGACTACCCGGAGGGCGTGCTCTTCGTTGGCTCGGAGGGGATGCTGATAGCCGACTACGGCCACTTCAAGCTGTACCCGGAAGGCCGGTTTGCCGGCGTCAGGCGGCCGCCCCTTCACCCCCGCGCGATCCATCACCAGCAGGAATGGATAACGGCATGCAAGACGGGCAGCCCGACCGGCTGCCACTTCGACTATGCCGGGCCGCTGACCGAGACGGTGCTCTTGGGAACGGTCGCATACCGCGCCGGTGAGAAACTCCGCTGGGACGCCGAGAACCTGAAGGTCACAAACTGTCCGAGGGCGAACCGGTTCACTCGACGCGAGAACCGCAAAGGTTGGACTCTCTGGCGAGGAGTTCGAACATGAGGTCCGGCGGGACAAACCACAAGGCACGACTAATATCGTCCTTGTTTCTGTCCGCCGTGAGCCTGGCGCTCCTGCCTGGCCGGGTTGCGGCTGCCGCTGAAGAGGGCTGGACGAAGCTCGGCGGCGATGACAACTTCTCCGGCTGGCAGAAGAGCGACGGCTGGTACGTGGCGGGCGGCGCCGCGCTCGATCCCCACGACAGCAAGCGCCTGGTCGGCAAACCCGGCTCCGGCGTGATGATCAACGGCAGGAACGGCCGGGCCCGGAGCCTCGTCACGAAGCGGCGCGATTACCGTGACGTCGAAATCCACCTCGAGTTCATGGTGGCCAAGGGCTCCAACTCGGGTGTGATCTTCCACGGCAACTACGAGATCCAGATCCTCGACAGCCACGGCGTCAAGAAGCCCACGGCCGGCCATTGCGGCGGGATCTATCCCCGCGCCGAAGCTAAGCCGACCTACCACCACATCGACAAGGGCTCTCCGCCCAGGGTCAATGCTGCCAGGCCGCCGGGCGAGTGGCAGACGCTCGACATCATCTTCCAGTCCCCCAGGTTCGACAAGAACGGCAAGAAGACGGCCCACGCCAGATTCGTCAAGGTCGTACACAATGGCCAGGTGATCCAGGAGAACGTCGAGGTGCCGTACGCCAGCGGCACGAACTGGGGCCGCAAGCAGTATCCTCAGGGGCCGATCATCATCCAGGGCGACTACGGCCCTATAGCGATTCGCAACGTACGCGTGCGTGACTGGAAAGGAGACGCCGCGAGGGAGCTGAACGTCCCGCCCGAGGGGTTCACTGCGCTCTTCAATGGCAGGGACCTCACAGGCTGGCATACGCCGCCTCTGGTGAAGAAGCACTGGTTCATTGAGGATGGCGTGCTCAAGTCGCCGGGCCTCGTCGAGACGTGGGGCGCCTGCCTGGCAACGAAGGCGAAGTACAGGGACTTCACGCTGATGCTCGACTTCAGGATGCCGACCATATCCGACAGCGGCATCAGCTTCCGCAGACTGATCCCGGAGATCCCGGGATTCGGGGACATGGAGCAGTTCAACCTGAGATCCAGGGGCGGAATGGGGCATCTCGAGAGCTACTACTTCCTGCCGAAAGAGATCGCCAGGAGGCACGGCCTCAAGGAGGAAGAGAAGCCCCACGTCCGACACATCGACCCGGAAGTCGGAGTGTGGCATACGGTCAAGCTGACCATGAAAGGCAGGACCTTCTCCGCCGAGTATGATGGAGAGGTTCTCTATGACAGATTCGAGTATCACGACTGGATGATCAACATGGAGCCGGCGCCCATCAGGCTTCAGAAGCACATCGTCGTGCACGGCCAGAACCTGGGCAAAGAGAACCCCTGTCCGATCGAGTACCGCAACATCTTCATCAAGGAGCTCAAGCCCGGCGACGTCCTCGTGCCTGCCAAGCCGCCTCCGAAGCTGGTGTCACCCAACGCGGAGCTGCTGGCCCGCATCGACAGGAACCCTCTGCCCGAGGCATACCACCCTGCCACCCACCAGGACTACGTAGACCGGCGCATGGCCGGCTTGAGCGACGAGCAACGCGCCAGGATTGGGAGGCTGTGGAAGGAGAAACTGAAGATCGATCCCGACATGCCGAATCGCGGCGCGTCGTTCGTGAAGATCATGGAACATGTGGCGCGGAACGAGAAATGAGGCGCGTGTGAGAGCCACTCCAGGTAGACTTCTTGCGGTGTGCATCACGATGTCATCACTCGGATCACCGTTGCAGGCGGCTGGGCTGCCGCCGGAGCTGCCGCTCTGGGAGAAGCCCACCGGTCGGCAGGATGTGAAGGAGCAGATGCGGGCCGCCAAGGTGCGGCCGGGCTCGCCGTCCGGGCTGAATCGCGCGTTCAGCTTCGTGTCGGAGCCCACCTACAGCATTCACCGCCCGAAGAAGCCGAATGGTGTGGGACTGGTGATCTGTCCTGGCGGTGGGTTCCGCGACGTCTGGCTCGACCGCGAGGGCCACGATCTGGCGATCTGGTTGAAGGCTCACAACGTCACCTCCCTCGTCCTGAAGTACCGGACCCGCCTGGACAACGGCAACATCACGGCGAACGGCTTCCAGACGTACCTGCGCGCCGTTCAGGCCGACGGCAGGCAGGCGATTCGCGTTCTCAGGAGGCGCGCGTCGGCCCTCGGCTTGAAGCCCAACAAGATCGGCATCTGCGGATTCTCGGCTGGCGGCCATCTTGCGCTATCCTGCGCGGTCTACCCCGAGCCCAAGGGGGCGGGCGCCAAGGTCAGCGGGATGCCGGACTTCGCCGGCCTCTTCTACCCGGGGATCCCCAAGGACATTGGCCCGATCGTCGGACGCCGCACTATCTGTCCGATGTTCATCGTCAATGCCCGCATCGACAAGCTGACGCCCGCGGCGAAGTGCGTCGACTTCTACTCCATGCTGCTGAAGGCTGGCGTCAACGCCGAGCTCCACGTCTTCGGCAAGGGCTCCCACGGCTTCGGCCTGGGGGCCGGCCGAGGCCATTCGGTGGCAGCCTGGCCGGACAGCTTCCTGGCCTGGCTCAAAGACATTAACCTGATCGGGGAGCAGGATTAGCCCGTGGGTCGCCAACTCATCACAGACCTGACCATCCTGGCGGCTCTCGCCCTCGCGGCGGGTGCTGGAGCCTCGCCCGACTCCGCCAGAGCGCTCATCAAGGCATCCGGCGTCAGGGGCGGCCTTGTCGTGGTGGTGGGATGCGATGACCCGTCTCTCCTGGCGGCATTGCGGGCGGCCGGCCCCTACCTGATCCACGGCCTGGACGCCGATCCTGGGAAGATCGCCGCTGCGCGGAGTCATCTCCTTCGGCGGGGCCTCTACGGCACTGTCACCGTCTCCCGGCTGAAGGGAGCACAGCTTCCCTATGTGGACAGCCTCGTCAATCTGATCGTCGTGACCGGCCCTACGAAGATCCCGACCGACGAGATGCTCAGGGTGCTCGCCCCGGGGGGCGCCATCGCGGACATGCGGAAGTCAGAGATCGTGGCCACCCGCAAGCCCTGGCCCGCGGAGCTGGACGAGTGGACCCACTATCTCTACGACGCCTCCAACAACGCCGTGTCGAATGACGTGGCGGTCGGCCCACCGCAGGGCCTGCGCTGGACCTGCGGCCCCAGGTATGCGCGCAGCCACGAGCACTTCGCCAGCATGAGCGCGATGGTCACGGCCGGCGGGCGGCTCTTCACCATCATCGACGAGGGCCCCATCAGCTCGGTCTACCTGCCGCCCCGATGGAATCTGGTGGCCAGAGACGCCTTCAGCGGCGTGCTGCTGTGGAAGGAGCCCATCGCGAACTGGGAAGCTCACCTTCGAGGCTACCGCAGCGGCCCCCCCGAGATCGGCCGGCGCATGGTGGCGACGGGAGACAGGGTCTACGTCTCCCTCGGGTACGGGGAGCCGGTGACCGTCCTCGACGCCGCGACAGGGAAGAAGCTCGCGACACTTGCCAGCACCAGCGGCGCGCGCGAACTCCTTCTCACAAACGGGGTGCTGTACGTGCTCGCCGACGACATGACGCCGGCCCAGCACAACGCGCGGCGGGACCGGATCAACCGGGAGTTCCTGCGAACCGATCCGCGGCTGTCGATCTGGCGTCGTCTTCCGCGCAAGGCGCTGCCCATCTACGGCGTCCAGCGGGTCTTGGCGATCGCGACCGCGACCGGTAGACTGCTCTGGACGCGAGACTTCGAGGCCCCCGGCGAGATCGCACCCACTACCCTGGCGGTCGACGGCGCGAAGGTCTGCCTTCAAACCCTCTCTCACGTGGTCTGTCTCGATGGCGCCGGGGGGAAGGAGCTGTGGCGCAGCCGCCGCCCGATCGCGACGAGTCGGTTCTCCTGGTCCACGCCCACACTGGTCATCCACGACGGTGTGGTGCTGACCGTCGACCGCAAGGCGAGCGACAACGCGGGCAAGTTCCCGCCGGCCCGGGGCAGCGAGTGGATCACGTCGAGCGGTGATTCGCAGAAGAAGCAGGACGGCGAGGTCGTCGCATTCTCGCTCGATGACGGAAAGGAGCTCTGGCGGGCGCCCTGCTCGGAGAACTACAACGTCCCGCTCGACATCTTCGTGATCGCGGGCGTGGTGTGGGTCGGCAACCTGCGCCATGGCGATGACCCCGGCTTCACGATGGGACGCGACCTGAGGAGCGGCAGGGTTGTCACCAGGATCCCGCCCCAGAAGGCCTATGGGCACCATCGGTGCTATCGCAACAAGGCGACCGCTCGATGGCTTCTGGTGGGTCGCGGCGGCATCCAGTTCATCGACCCCAGGAGCGGGACCGTCAAAGGGCACTCGTGGGTCAGGGGAAGCTGCCAGTACGGTGTCATGCCGGCCAACGGCCTCCTCTATGTGCCGCAGCACTCCTGCGCGTGCAACCCCAAGAGCCTGCTGGTCGGACTGAACGCCCTCTCGTCACAGTCGAGCGCGGGAGCAGCCCCGATGCCGCTCGAGAGGGGACCGGCCTATGCGGCGACCTCCAGTCTCAAGGGACGGGCATCCACGACGGGATGGCCGACGTACCGCCGCGACGCGCGCCGAAGCGCCTGCCAGGATCTGCCCGCACCGGTCGAGCCGGCTGTCGCGTGGACAAGGGAACTCTCCCCGCCCATCACCGCGCCAGTCGCCGATGGCGGCATTGTCGTTGTGGCGGAGCGGGAGCGTCATGCGCTGCACGCCCTGTCGGCGGCGGACGGCAAGCCCGCGTGGACCTTCGTCGCCGACGGCCGGATCGACTCGCCGCCAACGCTGTTCGCTGGCCTGTGCGTGTTCGGGACCCGAAGCGGATTCGTCTACTGCCTGCGAGCCTCCGACGGAGCGCTCGTCTGGCGATTCCGCGCCGCGCCGCGGGACCGGCGCCTCTTCGCCTGCGGGCAGCTCGAATCGGTGTGGCCGGTGCACGGGTCCGTGCTGGTCGACGACACGCTCTCGGGCGGCGTGGCCACGGCATACTTCGCGGCCGGCAGATCCTCCTTTCTCGACGGCGGTATCCGCCTCTACGCACTGGACCTGAAGACGGGCGACGTGCGCCACAGCAAAGACGTGTACATGTTCAGGGGCAGGGACAGGATCAGACAGCAGGTGCTGCCGGACATCCTCTCCCTTCAGAAGGACACCATCTGGATGCGCCACCTGGGCGTGGACAAGAACCTCGCCCCGGTCAAAGCCCGGCCCCACCTCTTCGCGCCGCGAGGGTTCCTGGACGACACGTGGTGGCACCGCACCTACTGGGTCTACGGCACAGAGATGGGAGGCGGTTACACGAACTGGCCAGTGGTCGGCAACGTGTCGCCTGCCGGGCGGCTGCTGGCCTTTGGCGGCGGGGAGCTGATCTACGGATACGGGCGGATGGCATACCGGGTCGGTGACGGACACGTCCGCCCAGACATGACAGAGGATTACAGGCTGTTCGCGGAGGTTCTGGATCGCACGCCGTCGGCCATAAGGCGGCAGGAAAGGAAACGCCAAGTCAAGTGGACCGCGCGACTGCCCTTCGTGGCCCGGTCGATCGTGCTGGCCCGCGATGCCTTGCTGGTCGCGGGTGGAAGCTCGGCCGACGAATCCCGCGAGAGGCTCGGCCCGGGCACGCTTTGGATCGCTTCGCGCGAAGACGGCTCGAAGCGGGCCGCGTGCACGCTCCCAGCTCCGCCCGTGCTCGACGGGATGGGCCTGACCGAGAAGGGCGTCTTCGTCTCCACGGTCGACGGGGCCGTCGTCTGCCTTCAAGGAGAGAACGATGAGTGACGGCGTCCGACTCGCCTTCGGGTCCCACGTCGCACACCGGGCGCCTCAATCCCAGGCACTCCGCGGAGCTCTGTGGTTGGGGGGCCGGCGGGGCCCTCCGGTTGTCGTTGACTAGAGCAGTTGGCCGCGAGAGCACGCCGGAGAAAGGATGGTCATCATGAGATACGCCACTCTACTCGCCGCTCTGCTGCTGGTTGTCCCCGCACGCCCGTGCACCGCCGAGGATGCGAAGATGTCGAAGGGCATCGTCCTGCTCTCGTTCACGGTCGACGGGGCCAAGCGGACCGCGGGCCTGTACGTGCCGGCGGGGTACGACCCATCGAGAACCTGGCCCCTCATCGTGTACTTGCACGGGGCCGGCGGGAACGGGGACCGCGTGGACGAGGCATGGGCAAGCCGCCATCCCATCGTGCGTGCGGCCCGCGAGCATCCCGAGCGCTTCCCCGCGCTCATCTTGGTACCGCGCTGCCCACGGGGGAAGATCTGGGCGCCGGTGCCGCCCGACCCTGTGCAGTCGGCATGGCGGCTGAGGCGTCACGGGCGGAAGCCGGCGCCGGATGCAGCGGCCCACATCACAGCGGCGATCGATGCCGCGGTCGCGGCGTATGCGGTGGACGAGGACCGCATCAGCCTGACGGGCCACTCCATGGGCGGCGAGGGCGCGACGCGGTATGCGGCTCTGCACGCCGACCGCTTCGCAGCCGTGGCCCCATCGGCCGGCTCGGCGGTGATCATACTCGAGGATGCCCCGAAGCTGGCACGGATGGGCGTGTGGATCTTCCAGGGCGAGACCGACAGGATCAGCACCGCCGCGCTCGCCAAGCGGCTGGTCGCCGCCATCCGCGACGCCGGCGGCGAGCCGCGCTACACCGAGTACAAGGGCGCAGGCCACGCCACGGCGTACCGCGCCTACAGCGATCCGAAGCTCATCGAGTGGCTCCTGAAGCAGAGGAAGCGTCGGCGCCCGACGACACCACATTGAAACACGGCAGGTGCTGAGCCGGCAGCCGCTGGAGAGCTGATGAAGCATTCCCTCATCGCATCCGCCTTTCCCCTCGCCCTCGTCGCAGGTTGCTTCGCCAGCGCCCCGCGCCTGGGCTGGCGGGATGGCTCCCACCGCCTCGCCTACCCCGTCGCTGACCACCCTCGCAAGCTCACCCCGCTGATGGAGCGGGAGCTGCGCGGGTGTTTCGACTTCTTCTGGAGGGAGTGGGTCTCCGACCCCGCCAAGCCCACCTACGGCCTCACCAACGGGGACTATGTCGGCATGGGCATCTACGCCCCCATCCCCATCGAGTCGCAGGGCTTCTACCTCGCAGCCATCGTCATCGGCGTCGAGCGCCGATGGATCAGCAGGCAGGCCGGCTACGACCGCGCGCTGCTCACGCTGAAGACCCTCAAGAAGCTCAAGCACATCAACGGATTCTACTACCACTTCATCGATCCCGACACGGGCCTTCGCGGCTGGAAGGACTCGCACAACGTCGAGCTGAGTAACGCCAGCACGGGCACAATGGTCATGGGGGCCCTGGTCGCGGGGGAGTACTTCGGCGGCGAGGTCAAGGCGCTGGCCGAGGAGCTGTACGCCCGCATCAACTGGAAGTGGTTCACCAACCCCAAGACGAAGCACCCGTACCTCGCCTGCTTCCCCGAAGACAAGCCCGCCAAGGAGCCCCACGGCGGCATGAACGAGGAGGGCTTCTTCGGGGGCTGGGCCGCCTACGGGGAGCACATGTTTCTCTATATCCTCGGCGCCGGGGCGCCCAACCCCGACTTCGCCCGGGGCGCCGACTCCTACTACGCGATGATCGCCCACAAGGGCAAGTACAAGGGCGAGGAGTTCATCTTCTGCGGAACAGGCGCCGCCTTCACGTACCAGTGGACGCACGCGTTCGTGGACTTCCGCCACATCGAGGACAAGCTGGGCCGCAACTGGTTTGCCAATTCCCGCCACGCCGCCATTGCCGCGCGGCAGTACGCGATCGACCGGGCCAGCGACATCAAGGGCCTGGGCCCCAACTCCTGGGGCATGTCGGCATGCATGAGCCCCACGACCTTCTACAGCGGGCACTACGGATCGAAGCCGTTCGGCGCCGGCTACAAGGTGATCGAGGACGGCACCGTCCCGCCGTACGGTTCATCCGGCTTCGTGGTGTTCACCCCGAAGGAATCGATCGAGGCCCTGGAATACATGTACACGATACCCGGCCTGGTAGGGAAGTACGGGCTCTACGATGCCTACAGCTTCAAGACGAAGGCCGACGGCGACAAGCCTTGGATCGCCAAGAGCTACCTGGGCATCGACAAGGGGCTGGTGCTGTGCATGTTCGAGAACTACTCCACGCAGCTCATCTGGAAGCTCTTCCACAGAAACAAGCACGTCCAGGATGGGCTGAAGGCGTTGGGGTTCACACGCGTTGAGTAGCTGCTCTGCTTGGCAGGAGGCAGGATGATGTGGAAGCACTCGCGATTCGTCGAGCTGATGGCAGTGGTCATGGCGGCCTCGCAGGCGCATGGGGCTGCGCCGGCGCCGCCCGCCGGACCCGCGACACAACTCGACACCGTGGAAGTGACCCTGGTGGACGGCCGGGCCTGTGGCTACGGGACCTTTCAGAGCCACAACCAGAAGGTCGTCTCCAACGCCAACGGCATCTTCATCACCTACTTGCGCGAGGACAATGAGAAGGACCCCGACAAGCCGAACATCTGGCGCCTGATGCGGAGCGTTGACGGAGGCAAGACGTTCTCGGTCGTCTATGAGGGGCGCAACGGCTGCCGGGCACCGTGCATCGAGACCGACCAACGCGCGAACCTGTACCTTGCTCATCCGGAGTACGGAAGTGGCGAGACGCGGAGGAAGGAGTTCCACTTCTACAGGTTCTCGGCGGCCAGGAAGTACAAGGCGCCGGGCATCGCGGTCTTTGGGGACGTCGGCTGCGCCGCAAAGTACGCCATGGCCCACGACGCCAAGCGCCGGAGGTTCTACATCGCCACGCAGTATGGGCAACTGCTGACCGTCGGGGATAGTGGGAAGCTGATCGCCAAGCGGACAGTTCTGAAGAACCCTGGGCCTCGAGCCGGCACCCAGTATCCCCTGCTACAGGTCGATCGGCGCGGGCGGCTCCACCACGCGTGGACCACCGTCAAGCGTGGGGCTCCGATCTACTGGGACATCCACTACATGCTCTCGCCCGACGGGGCGACGTGGTGGAACCTGGAGCGGGAGAAGCTCAACTGCCCCATCATCCCGGACGACAGCGGGCCGACGTTGCGGGTTTCGCTCGACGATGAGTTTGAGAGCAACACGTGGCTGTCGAGCTTCATGGCCAAGGCCGGCAAGGTCCACTTCATCTACCACGCGCACACCAAGCCGGGCCGCCAGCACTACATGCGATACGACATCGCCACCGGCCGGCGCGACGTGCATCTCCAGCCGAAGCTCAAGGCCGAGACCATCACCCTGTCGGGGACAAGCGGCTTCTTCGCATCGCGGTCGGCGAGGCCCGACTCGCCGCTGTACTGCGTGATCCAGGATCGCGGGCACATCGCCTGTCTGGCCAGCCACGACAATGGAAGCACTTGGCGAGACCACGCAAGGAGCAAGGCTGGATTCGGCCCCTACGCCCTTGGCGGGTGTCGCGAGCTCACCGCTGACGGCTCCATCATCGGATCCTTCACCCAAGGGGGGAGGGTGTACTTCCTCCGGATAGGGACAAAAGCAAAGGGCCGGGCGAGCGGCGACCAGGCCCGCGGACACTAGTGGCGACGGGTACCGGTGGCCTGCTCTCTTGGCCAGCTACGTCGAAGCACCTGGGAGGGTGGCACCCCCACGCCCCTCCATCCTCAAGCGCCGCACGCGATCCCGACCTATCGCCGCTGCCATGGCCCGACCTCGAGCAGCGGGCGCCGCAGCAACCCGCCACAGGCAGTGGCTCGCAGCCCATGGGGCCAGACCGCCCCGCGTGTTTACATTCTGCCATCACACACTGACGGATCGCCATTCCTTTCCACGGCATGATCGCGTATCTTAAAGCGTTCTGACCGCTCCACGTCGCGGCGCGCAGCGACCACAAGCCGGCGGGTGGGGCGGGCGAGCCCCCAGGAGGCGAGGCTTGAACACGGCGCGGCTCGTTCTGACTGCGGCCATCGCCGCCGCCTTCCCGGCCCATGCGCTCGACGTGAAGGCCACAACCGCGAGGCCGACCGCGGACAACCCGCAGTTCGCCAACAAGCGGGCATGGCCCGACTTGGTTGGCGACGAGTACTTCCTCAAGGCGACGTGGCCGAAGGCTCGGCTGCTGATCTGGCCACATGCAGGCAGGAGCTTCGGAAGAGGCGAGCCGAAGCCAGACCCGCTGGACCCCGCCAGTTGGATCGACGCGGCCACGGGCCAGCCCGCCGACACGGCGCCAGACATGAATACGGACCTCCTTCTGCCCGATGCCGACAGACCCTACAGGGTATCCCTCAAGGGCCAGAAGAACCGCGCCTGCCGACATCTGACGGTCGGCCGAAACGCCATCTTCGAGCCAGGCGGCGGCGGCTCCCTCGCTGTCTTTGGCAATGTGTGGATTCGTCCCGGTGGGACCCTCTATGTCTACCGGACGCTCAAGCTCGCGGGCGGACGCAACACCTTCTTCCGTAACGACTGGCCCGCTGACGGGAAGCTGAAGAAGCTCCACGACACCGGTGCGATCGTGACATTCGACCCGGCGAACCCCAGGAAGCCCAATCCCTGGAGTTGGCGCACGAACCGGACTCCGAGCGTGTGTCACTTCTTCCAGCACGACAAGCCGGGGGCCACAACCGAGTTCATCGGATACAGCAGCACTCGCGACGAAGCCCGAGTCCTGGCCGGCACCCTCATCGTGGGGCGCGACAGCCGCTTCCTCTGCGGGGGCGCGGCGATGCTCGACGTCGCTAAGGGCGCCGCCATCGCATTGATGGATGGCGCCATGACCGGGAAGACGGTCAACCAGTTCGGAAGCTGCTGCAGGGTATCGGGTGGCTCGATCACCGCCGGCCTGCCGGACCGGCCGATCAAGCGGGACGCACGCCTGGGCTTCGGCTACAGCAACTGGATGAACCTGACCTTCCCCGACCAGAAGAAGGGCCGACGCGGGAACTCCTACGACTACGGCCGGTTCAGCGCCACCCTGTCCGGCAGACTGGTCGCCTATCCCGCCAAGGGCAGCGATGCACGGCTCGTGATCGGGTGGCAGCGCATCAGCGCGGGCGGGGGCGGGCGCGGCGTCAACAAGACCGACGGATTCAACCAGGCCTTTGCCAAGCTCCAGCCCAAGATCACCATCTGGGTGGACCCCAGCGCCGAGGTCGAGAACGTGCGGTTCGAGGACCTCCATCGAGGCGGGATCGTGGTGCCGGATGCCGCCGCTGTTGAGAAGTGGAAGAACGTCACGTTCGGCGACGGCTGCCTCAGCACGGACCCGAAGGAACTCATCCGCGAGTACAAGGGCAAGATGCACCGCGGCCGACCCATGGAGCCGCTGAAGCCCGAGAAGAGATATACCTCGATGTAGTCAACGATTCACAGGAGCAGGGACTTGAAGCCTGGATTCCCCAGATGTGCAGCGAACGGGTGATCGTAGAATGCGTCTAACTACGGTGTGGGGGCACGATTCTCCCGATCAAGCCACTGGACGGAGCTGCACCGAATGGGTGAGACGGGCCGAAAGGCCCGTGGAAACACGAGCGCCGAAGGAGGAGAAAAACCCCCATACGGTGTCCCCAGATTATCCGCAAACACGACCACACCGTCACGGCGACCCTCCTGTCGGAAGAGAGCCAGACGCTGAGCTGGAGCATGACGTTCGGCACATGGAGGAACCACGGCGCCAAATGGCAAACATCG
>CAZDNN010000071.1:0-17451 GCA_964506385.1 uncultured Planctomycetota bacterium | reverse complement strand
CAGAGAATCGAGGCCAGAGATGAACGCCCTCCGGAATCGAGCGCCGTTTCTTCGCAATCGGCAATCGCCAATCGCCAATCGCCAATCCGCCGGCTTCACCCTGGTCGAAGCCCTGGTGGCGGTGGGCCTCACGACGATCATGATGTGGGGCCTGCTCCAGCTCTACACCTCCGCCACCCGCTTCAGCGCGACGGTCAGCGTCGAGGCCGAGCTCATCTCGGCAGGCCGCGCCGTCCTCGAGCGCATGGTCCGCGAGATCAGCACCGCCACCGTCCGGCAGGACGGCCACGACCTCGACATCGCCGGCAGCGACCTCAGCACCATCTCTTTCTATGCCCCACTCGGAGACGACGGCAACGAGGTCGTCCGCGTCATCTACAACACCGCGACCGACCCCGCCACCGGCCGCGACACCCTGGTGCGCACCGTCGATGGCAACTCGGCGTCCTTCGGCCTCGACGTCCAGCGCTTCCGCGTCACCTACATAGATGCCAACGGCAACATGCCGAGTTCCGCGACGTTCTCGAAGAGCTTCTCCTCTGAGCTGCCCATGGCCATCCACATCGAGATCCTCGTCAGCGACGTCAAGAACCGCGCTACCATCGCGCTCACCAGCAGCGCCTTCCTCCCAGGAGGCGGCTTCTGACCGACCCTGGAGGCGGGGTAGAGAGCCAGGCGGGGCAACGACCAGAAAGGGAGTGCCCAAGCGATGCGACCCACCCGACAGCGCCGACGCGCGACCGCCATCGTCATCACCGTGGGCCTGCTGGCCGTCCTCGCGGTCATCGGCTTCGGCTTCGCCATCCTCATGAAGCTCCAGCACAACACCTCCAACTACTTCAGGGCCTCCGCCAGCATCGACATGCTCTCCCACGCCGTCGTCACCTACGCCATTCGCGACATCCGATTCGGACGGTCCAACGCGCACGACATGGCAGGCCTCGGCACGCAATACCCCTCGTACCGGGCCGGCGCAGCCTTCGAGCCGACCGACTCGCCCCAGAGCCCCTGGTACTCGCTCCCAGGCATGCACTACGACACCAACTCGTCCTCCTTCATCGGCTGGGGCCTCTATCGGGACGGGAACGACACGCGCTACTGCTGGCTCAAGTGCAACTCCTACGCCATGGTCCACGACGTCCTCGGCGACCGCGTGGCCGTCTCCTTCGCCAAGGTGCTCGACTCCGCGGGCAAGATCAACATCAACGACGACACCACCGGCGGCCGCCTCTCGGCCGTCCTCGACGTCCTCCTCGACGAGCTCCTCCTCAACAGCACCATCGACGACTACGGCACCCACGTCACCGCCAGCTCCATCCTGAGCAACCGCCCTGCCAACGGCTACGCCACCCTCGACGAGCTCAAGGAGCGGGTCCCCGGCATGACCGAGCGCCGCTTCGACGTCCTCAAGCACTACGTCACCATCTACTCCTGGCCCCACGAGCCCGACAGCGTCCAGAGCTTCACGCCGTACTTCGTCAGGCCCACCGCGTCGCAGAGCCTTGCGGCTGACAGGGATGACCGGCGCAGCCCGATCAACATCAACACGGCGCCCCGCGAGGTGCTCACCGCCATCCTCGCCAACGTCAAGCTCCACAGCGGCACGAGCCTCAGCGTCACGAAGGCCCGCGAGGTCGCCGACTGGATCCTCCGCAAGCGCGACCCCGAGAACCCTGAGATCTGGGACAATGGGAGCTTCAGCGGCGTGTGGCCGAGCTGGCTGTCCTACAGCGGCTATCAGAACAACATCCGCAAGCACACGGTCCGCCACTGGCCCGTCCAGGCCGTGGGTGTCTCGGGCTGGCGCAGCTACCCCATCGGCCCCTTCGACACGTGCAACGAGCTGGTGGACTTCCTTTACTCGCTCACCGACCCCGATGGAACGGGCGCGGACGACGACCCCTTCCCCACCGTCATCACCGTGGCCGAGGCCGAGGCCATCATCGCCGCCGTCTGCCCCAACGCCATGGCCACCGTCTACGGCCGCGACTGCTGGCACATGGGCTACACCCGCCTCCGCAGGACCATCCTCGGCCAGCAGGCCCTCCGCGACCGCGACGGGAACTCATCGAATGCGACCACCCCGTGGATCTATGGGAAGAACGACCTCGCCACCAACGGCTACACTCCCGAGTTCTGCTTCTCCTCCCGCGGCCGCTTCGAGATCTTCACCCGCACCTTCGCCTTCACCAAGGCCGACGCCGGCAAGGTCAACGGGACCAACGACTACAAGGTCATCGACACCACGAAGAGGTGGGTCGCCGACCAGTGGCGCGGCTACTCCGTCCTCATCTACGACGGCCGGGGCAAGGGCCAACTCCGCGGGATCGTCAAGAACGATGCCACCTCGCTCACCGTCGCCAAGTGGAGCACGCAGCTCTCCGCCGGCGCCGCCGACCGGTCCCGCTACTACATCCTCGGCCCCGGCCCCCTCGTCGATCAGACCTCGAGCGTCACCCTCGACGTCGGCAACCCGCACCTCCTCACCGACTCCAGCGCCGACTGGGAAGACGACCAGTGGAACGGCTACCGCATCGTCGTCCACAAGCTCAGCGGCAGCAGCATCGCCGAGGCCACGATCCAGGAACGCGTCATCATCGACACCGATGGGTCGAGCAAGCAGCTCGTCCTCTCGCCCGAGCTGGACCCCCACATCGCCGGCGCGGGCAACTGGGCCTACATCATCCTCGGCAGCCACGCCGCCACCGCCCACGACGGGGCCTTCAAGGCATACGACGTCGTCCACCACACCTCGCAGAAGGACTTCGCGCCGACCAACACGCGGCCCGCGGGCTCGACGAACATCGTGGTCGGCCCGAACCCCCTTCGCGCCGGCATCCCCTCCGCCGAGGAGGACGGCTGGGTCGCCCTCGAGGACAAGGTGCTCACCAACCCCGGCTTCCGCCTCGACTTTACGACGGGCCTCGGCGCCGTCGGCGGCACCCAGAAGGGCGGAAATGCCACGTCGGGCGACCTGTTCGCGAGCGGGAACCTCCTGCCCCACGGCATCTATCTGCCGGCCGGCTCCGGCAAGTACCTCGCCTACTCCACCTCGTCCGCCATCGTGACGGCCAACCACGACGACGGCGGCTTCGTGAGCCTCTGGTACCGCCCCGACCCCGACGCCATGAGCGGCCCCGCCCGCACCCTGGTCAGCATCAAGGGCTCCACCGCCCAGGCCGATATCCGCCTACAGCTCAGCGGCACCTTCCTCTCCCTCACGGTCCGCCAGGCCAACGTCAGCTACGGCAACCTCACGGCACGACAGCCCAGCCCGCCTGGCGGTACAGCACCCACGAACGTGAAGTTCCGCAAGACCCCACGGCAGCCGGCCGCACTGAGGATCAATGTCGCCAGCACTGCCTCGACCGGCATCTACGCCCCGTGGAAGGCCGGCGAGTGGCACCACATCGCCTTCGCCTGGTACGAGTGCCACGAGGACCAGGTGACCGACGACGGGAGCGGTGACAACAAGTGCGACGCCGGGTCCTTCGACCCGCTGGACCCCCAGCTCGACCCGCAGCCCCAGATGTCCGGCTACCTGCGGATGTGGATCGACGGCACGGACGTCGGCCCAGGGCCTCAGAAGGTGGACGCCTTCAACATCATCCCGCCCACGGACCTCAGCTATCTCCAGATCGGCGACCCCACGAATACGGCCGCCGGCACCATCGACGGCGTGGCCGCCTATGCTGTCGATCGCTCGCTGAACCCCTCTCCCGCCGTGCCCAACAGATGGAACATGCAGCGCTACTACGGCTCCCCGACCCAGAGCTACGGCATCTACACCTCCCCCACCGTCACCTTCCCCACCGGCATCGCGGGGAAGGAGATTTGCCTGGGCACCGTGACCTGGACCGCCTGGCAGCCGTGGAGCGAGCACCTGGGTGACCGCATGCTCTACAACCAGAACACCGCGAAGTACCCCGTGCGCGTCACGGTCACCCTAGGCGGCGTGACGAGCAAGGAGATGCCTGCCAACGGCTCCGACTACCAGCCTGTCCACGGCGGCGGCGGCCCGCTCGTCAACAGCTCGGGCAACAAGTTCAGCGCGGCTGTCAACTCGCTGAGCTACAAGGTCTACCTGCTCTCGCATACAGGCAGCGCCAGCCAAGTCACGATCCCGCCCTACTGGCAGACGCCGCTCCTCGACGATATCACGATCACGTACCTCGGCCCCGTCTCGGTCTACCACTGGCGGTAGGCCGCCGCGGACGCCGCGCGCAGGCCGCAGCCGCAAGGATCTGGCACCCGGCAGGAAGCCTATCGCGATGAAAGCACTCGTCACCGGCGGAGCAGGCTTCATCGGCTCCCATCTGTGCGACCTGCTCGTCGAGCAGGGACACGAGGTCACTGTCATCGACGACCTGTCCACAGGCCGTCACGACAACGTGGCTCACCTGGAGGGCGACAGCCGCTTCTCCCTGGTCATCGACACGGTCCTCCACGACGCGCTGGTCGAGACGCTGGTGCGCGAGGCCGACGCCGTCTTCCACCTGGCGTCTGCCGTGGGGGTTGACCTGATTATCGAGCAGCCGGTGCGGACCATCGAGACGATCGTCCAGGGGACGATGGTGGTGCTCGGCCACGCACGGCGCTACCGCAAGAAGGTGCTCATCACGTCCAGCTCCGAGGTCTACGGCAAGGGCGCGAGCGTGCCCTTCGCGGAGGACGACGACACGGTGCAGGGGCCGACGTCCACGCGGCGCTGGTCGTACGCGGCGGCGAAGTGCATCGACGAGTTCCTGGCCTTCGCGCACTGGCACGAGACGCATCTGCCTGTGGTCTGCGTCCGGCTGTTCAACACGGTCGGCCCGCGGCAGGTCGGGCAGTATGGGATGGTGATCCCGCGGTTCGTGAGCCAGGCGCTCCGCGGCGAGCCGATCACCGTGTTCGGCGACGGCGAGCAGACGCGCTCGTTCTGCCACGTCCATGACGTGGTGCCGGCGCTGGCGGCGCTCATGCACTGCCAGGAGGCGGTCGGGCGGGTGGTCAACATAGGCAGCGGGGAGGAAGTGACGATCAACCATCTGGCCGCGCGGGTGAAGGCGCTCGCGGCCTCGGCCTCGCCCATCGTCCACAAGCCCTACGACGAGGCGTACACCGAGGGATTCGAGGACATGCGGCGGCGGGTGCCCGACATCCGCCGCGCCCGCGCGCTCATCGGCTTCGCGCCGAGCTACAGCCTGGACGAGATCGTCGAGTCGGTGATCGCAGAGCAGCGCGCGCGGCTCGAGCAGCCGGCCTGACTCCCCCCGGCAGTCACACCCGCTCCGAAGCCGTTGACTCCCCTCGCGGAGGCTGCTATAATGCCGTCGTGGGCAGGGATCTGGCTTCGTGTTCGGAAGTCCAACCCTTGCTTAGGGATAGGCTGACGAAGCCCAACGGCATGCCTCGGCGCAGGCCTCGGTGATGACCCCGCCCACCGGCAGGGACGCTGGGAGAAGGCCGTGCCCATCTACGAGTACCACTGTGAGTCGTGCGACGTGGACTTCGAGCGGCTCGTGCGCTCGGCAGCGGAGACGATCCGCTGCCCCGATTGCGCGGGGCAGAAGGTGCGCCGCAAGCTGTCGGTCTTCGGCATGTCGAGCAAAGGCCGCGGCGGCAACGGCAAGAGCACGAGCAGGTCGAGCTGCGCGTCGTGTCGGGCCACCAGTTGCGCAGGATGTCGCAGGTGAGCGCAGACCCGCCAGGCTCGGAGCCGACCCGCACCCAGGAGCTCATCTGGGCGCCCTGGCGGCTCGACTACGTCGTGCAGCCGAAGACCGACGGCTGCTTCCTGTGCGATGCACTCGCCTCGGGCGATGACGGGGCACGCTTCGTCATCGAGCGCCGCGAGCGGTGCTTCTCGATCCTCAACCGCTTCCCCTACAACAACGGCCACACGCTCATCGCGCCCAACGCCCACAAGGCCGACCTCCCCGACCTCGATGACGACGAGCTGACGGACCTGGTGCGCCTGACCCGCGACACCGAGCGCCTGCTCGTCGAGGCCGTCTCGCCCCACGGCTTCAACATCGGCATCAACCTCGGCACGTGCGCGGGCGCAGGCGTCCCCGGCCATCTCCACGTCCACATCGTCCCCCGGTGGAACGGCGACACGAACTTCATGCCGGTCACCGCGGACACGAAGATCATCGTCCAGTCCCTCGAGGCGCTCTACGGCGTGCTCCGCGAGCGGCTCGGTTCCTGACAGGGGGTTCGCGTGTCAGCCGGCCCTTCGCCAGTTGAGACGGCGCGGCCGCTGCTCGTCAGCCGCGAGACGCTCGAGCAGCGCGAGGCGGAGATCCTCGCACCCTACGCGGCCCACAGCGCCGCGAGCCGCGGGCGGGTCCATCCCGAGCCGGAGCATCCCCTCCGGACCGTCTTCCAGCGGGACCGCGACCGCATCGTCCACTCGACGGCCTTCCGCCGCCTCGAGTACAAAACCCAAGTCTTCGTCAACCACGAGGGTGACTACTACCGCACGCGGCTGACCCACACCCTCGAGGTCGCCCAGATCTCCCGGACCATCGCCCGCATCATGGGCCTCAACGAGGATCTCATCGAGGCCATCGCCCTCGCCCACGACCTCGGGCACACCCCGTTCGGCCATTCCGGCGAGGAGGAGCTCGACGCGCAGATCCGCCTGGTGGACCCCCACAGCGGGTTCGAGCACAACAGCCACGGGCTCCGCGTCGTGGACCACCTGGAGCGGCGCTACCCGACCTTCCGCGGCCTCAACCTCTCCTACGAGCTGCGCGAGGCCATGGCCAAGCACACCACCCAGCACGACAGGCCGCGGACCGCCGAGTTCGATGACGGCCAGCCCGTCCTCGAGGGCCAAGCCGTCGAGGTGGCCGACGAGATCGCCTACAACAACCACGACCTCGACGACGGCCTCACCGCGGGCCTCCTCCCCCGCCGCGAGCTCGAAGAGGTCGAAGCATGGGCCATCGCCGCCCACGCCGTGGATGCCCAGAGCCCCGACCTGCCGGCCCGTATCCGCGACCGCCAGATCATCATCTACCTCATCAACTCCCAGGTCACCGACCTCGTCGAGCGCACGGCGTCCCTCATCGCCGACCTCGGCCTGCGCTCCGCCGACGGCGTCCGAGCCGCCGGCCGCCGCCTCTTTGTCTTCAGCGACCCCATCGCGCGCCAGAAGGCCGAGCTCGAGGCGTTCCTCCGCGACCGCCTCTACAGCCACTACCGCGTCGTGCGCATGATGACCAAGGCCAAGCGGTTCGTCCGTGCGCTCTTCCAGGCCTATCTCGCCGACGAGCGCCAACTCCCAGACGAGTACCGCCGCGCCGCCGAGGAAGAGCCCCTGGTCCGCGTCATCTGCGACTATATCGCCGGCATGACCGACCGCTACGCGCAGGACGAGTATATGAAGCTCTTCTACCCGTACGAGCGGGTCTGACGCAGGGGAAGCCCAAGGGTGGCTACAGGCAAGGGGCGAATCGTGCGTGGATGGATGGACCCGTGGATGAATGGATGGATGAGCAGACCGAGCCGCGCCTGCTCTCCGGCCTGTCCCCTACCACCCATCCAACCATCCACCCATCCACCCATCCAGTCATCCACCCATCCACCCATCCAGTCATCCACCCATCCAACCATCCAGTCATCCAGTCATCCACCCATCCTCCAAACACTTTCTGGTTTCCTATGGCCAAACTGATCGTCCAGTCCGGCCCCAACAAGGGCGCCATCTACGAGCTGTCCGACGAGCCCATGGTCCTCGGCCGCGACCTCACCTGCGAGGTCCACGTCCCCGGCGACAACGTCTCGCGTCGCCACGCCCGTATCCGGCGGGCGGAGGACCGCTGGGTGCTCACCGACCTCGAGAGCCGCAACGGGACCCAGGTCAACGGCAAGCGGGTCTCCGAGCAGCCCCTCGCCTCGCTCGACGAGATCGTCCTCGGCAACGTCCATCTCCTCTTCGTCGAGGACAACGGCGAGAGCGAGGAGCTGCCCGCAGCCGACACCTCCTGGGAGCAGCCCACGGTGGCCGAGACGGTGGTCGGGGACCGCATCGAGCTGCTCACCCGCGCCCGCCTCGAGCGTTCCCGCGACGAGCTTCAGCACGCGAACGAAGGGCTCATCACCCTGTTCCGCTACTCGAGCACCGCGACGCAGGCGCGGACCGTAGGACAGCTCTTCGACCAGCTCGCCGCCGCGGTGGAGGAGGCGATCGCGCCTGACCGCGTCGTGCCGATCCTCGTGCACCCCGAGACGGGCGAGCGGCGGCCCTGGCTCCGCCAGACCTCCGCCTTCGACCGCAAGCTGGCCGAGCTGCCCGTCAGCAGGACGATCATCGACTTCGCCTTCGACGAGGGCCTGAGCGTCCTCAGCCACGCGCCCGCCGAGGACGAGCGCTTCCGCGACGCCGCCAGCGTCCAGCTCAACCGCATCGCCACCGCCATGTGCGTGCCCCTGCGCAGCGGCGACGAGCTGCTCGGCGCCGTCTACGCCGACCGCCTCGGCGAGGCCGAGCCCTTCACCCGCCACGACCTCGAGCTCCTCACCGCCCTCGCCATGCCCACCGTGGTCGCCCTCAATGGCATCCGCAGCGCCGAGAACCTCAGCCGCGAGTGCCAGCTCCTCGAACGTGAGCTCCGCGGCCAATACCACATCATCGGCGAGAGCCCCAGCATCCACGCCCTCTTCGACTTCATCGAGCGGGCCGCCCCCATCGACTCCGGCGTCCTGCTCATCGGCGAGAGCGGCACGGGCAAGGAGCTCGTCGCCCGCGCCATCCACTACTCGGGGCCTCGCGCGAAAGGCGCCTTCGAGGCCGTCAACTGCGCCGCGCTGACCGAGACACTGCTCGAAAGCGAGCTCTTCGGCCACACCCGCGGCGCCTTCACCGGCGCCCACGAGGACCACGCAGGCCGCTTCGAGCTGGCACACCGCGGCACCCTGTTCCTCGACGAGATCGCCGAGATGCCGCTCAGCAGCCAGAGCAAGCTCCTGCGGGTGCTCGAAACCGGCGAGTTCCGCCGGGTCGGCGACGTCCGCGACCGCACGTCCAGCGCGCGTGTCATCGCCGCCACGAACCAGGACCTCCGGGGGCTCGTCGAGGCGAAGCGGTTCCGCGAGGACCTCTTCTACCGCATCAACGTCCTCACCTGTGAGCTGCCGCCCTTGCGGGAGCACATCGAGGACCTCGAGGTGCTCTGCGACCACTTCCTCGACCACTTTTGCAGCAAATGCGGGAAGCCGCGCATCCAGCTTGCAGACGACGCCCTCGAGGTGCTCCGCGCCCATGCGTGGCCGGGGAACATCCGCGAGCTGCGCAACGTGCTCGAGCGGCTGGTCGTCCTGCTAAGCAAGGACACGATCGAGGCGTCGGACCTCCCGCTCGAGCTCCACATGCCGGCCACCGCAGGAGGCGAGACGTCGGCGACCGCCTCCCTCCAGGATGTCGAGCGCGAGCACATCCTCCGCGTCCTGCGGCACGTGGGCGGCAACAAGAAGCAGGCGGCCGAGATCCTCGGCATCGACCGCTCGACGCTCTACGCGAAGATCAAGGCGTACAAGCTCAAGGTGTGACGGCCTGCACCCGGCCCCGACGGCGAGGACACAGGATGCCCGAAGACACGATCGGGATCTACATCCTCCGACGGCAGATCGGCAAGGGAGGCATGGGCGCGGTGTTCCTCGCCCACGACCCCACCCTCGACCGCCCCGTGGCCATCAAGATCCTGCCCGCGGAGCTGGCCGCCGACCGCGACTACCTCGCCCGCTTCCAGCGCGAGGCCACCACCCTCGCCAACATCCGCCATCCCAACCTGATGCACATCTACGCCGTCGGCTGCGACGAGGGCCGCCACTTCATCGCCATGGAGTACATCGAGGGCCACACACTGCTCCGCGTCCTCCGTCACAGGGGCGCCCTGCCCTACAAGACGGCCGTGCGGGTCCTCGGCCAGGTTCTCGCCGCACTCGGCAAAGTGCACGCCGCCGGCGTCGTCCACCGCGACATCAAGTCGTCCAACATCATGATCGACGAGGACCGCCGCGCCATCCTCATGGACTTCGGCCTCGCCAAGCCCCGCCACGACCGCTCCGTGACGACCGGCCACACCCTGATCGGGACGCCCGAGTACATGGCCCCCGAGCTCGCCGAGGGGCAGGACGCCAGCTTCCGCTCCGACATCTACGCCCTCGGCGTCGTCCTCTACGAGATGCTCACAGGGCACGTGCCCTTCCGCGGCCAATCGGCCATCGCCACCCTCCGCCAGCAGGTCGAGAGCCCCACACCATCCCTCACCGGCATCGTCGCTGACCTGCCTGCCGAGCTCGACGCCATCCTCAGCCGCACCATGGCCAAGAAGCCTGAGGAGCGCTACCCGACCACTCGCGACCTCGCGGCCGACCTCGTGGCCATCCGCAGGACACCGGAGCTCGTCCAGTTGGCTCGCGCCTCGGGCGCGGCCACCACGCCGCCCACGATGCCTGTCCGCGCCGGCTCGCCGGCCGCGCCGGCCCTACAGGCGCCCGACAGCTTGGCACCCACTGGCTCGACGGCGCCCACGCAGACGGCGCCCGTCGCGCGCCGCCGCGGAGGCCCGGCCTGGCTGGTGCCGGCTATCGCGGGGGCTGGGCTGGGCGCCGTTGTTCTTGCGATCGTGGTGGCCGTGCGCCTGCTCGGCCAGCACGGGGCCGGCAGCGACCCCGAGGCGCTCCACCGCGTCGCGACGTCCGTCTCGCCGGCGTCCGCCGCCGTCGCCGGCCCGCCCGCCACGGCCGACGAGGCACTGCCGACTACGGCGGCCCCGCCACAGGTCGCGGCGTCAAAGAGGCGGTTCCGCCTGCACTTGGCTCTCGGAGGGCAGCCCGTCACGGGCCGCCTTGTGTCGATCGACCCGAAGGAAGATGCTGTCCTGATCCAGAGAGAGGACGGGACCATCGAGCGCATCGCCTACCGAAGCATCCTGCGCATCGAGACACTGGGAGGACAGTAACTCATGGCTGTCTGGGCTCTGCGAGCCTTCTTCCTGCTCGTGAGCGCCGGCGCGGGTTGGTACGCCGCGCGGATCACGGGCTTCGACACCTTCTGGGGCATCCTGCTCGGCATCCTGATCTTCACCATCGTCTTCGCCCTCGAAGCGCTCTTCACCACCAAGGAGTCCATCGGCAACCTGCTGGCGATGGTCTTCGGCGTGGCTGTGGGCCTGCTGCTGTCCATCCCCGCCTACTACATCACCACGCTGGTGGTGGACATCGAGATTGCCCGCGACCCGAACACGTCGAACGCGATCCGGCTGATCCTGGCCGTCATGCTCGTCTACCTGTGCACCGTGATCGTCTACCGTACGCGGGACCGGTTCCGCTTCGTCATCCCCTACGTGGAGTTCAAGCCCGAGCAGCGGGGCCCCCGCGCCCTGCTGCTCGACACGAGCGCCATCATCGACGGCCGCATCGCTGCTGTCTGCCGCACAGGCTTCATCGAGACCCCCATCTACATCCCGGACTTCGTCCTCGCCGAGCTCCACCAGATCGCCGACTCCGCCGACCGCCTCAAGCGCGTCCGCGGCCGCCGCGGCCTCGACCTCGTCAGCCAGCTCCAGCGCGCCACGGGCGTGGACGTGACCCTATACGAAGCGGGCGACATCGATGGCGACGGCGTCGACAGCAAGCTCGTCCACCTCGCCCGCCAGCTCGACGCCCACATCTGCACCACCGACTTCAACCTCAACAAGGTCGCCCAGGCCCAGGGCGTCCGCGTCCTCAACCTCAACGAGCTCGCCAGCGCCCTCCGCCCCTCGGTCATCCCCGGTGAGAGCCTCTTCGTCAAGCTCATCCGCCGCGGCGAGGAAAAGGGCCAGGCCGTCGGCTACCTCGACGACGGCACCATGGTCGTCGTCGAGCAAGCCGAGGAGCAGATCGGCACCGCCGTCAACGTCGAGATCACCCGCGTCCTCCAGAAGAGCTCCGGCCGACTCATCTTCGGGAAGCTGGCCTCGTGACTGCCCCCGTCGCGCTGCTCGTGCCCGCTGCCGGCCTTGGCGTCCGCATGGGTCGCCGACGCAAGCCCTTCCTCTCCCTTGCCGGCAAGCCGATTCTCTTCCACACCCTCGCCCGCTTCGCCCGCTTCCGTGACCGGATCGCCCAGACCCTCATCGTCGTCCACCCGGGCGACCTGGCCGCCGTCCGCGATCACTGGGGCCGCGCGCTCCACGCCGACTACCGCGTCACCGACTTAGTCCCCGGCGGCGCCCGGCGGCAGGACTCTGTCATGGCCGGCCTCGCAGCGGTCCGTCCCGAGTGCAGGCTCGTAGCGATCCAGGACGCCGTCCGGCCCTTCGTGCCACCCCGGGCCATCGCGGCCAGCCTCGGTGCCGCCCAGACGACGGGCGCCGCCATCGTCGCCACGCCGATGAAGCCCACCGTCAAGCGTGTCGCGGACGCCTGCATCACAGCGACGGTGGACCGCAGCGACCTGTGGTGCGCCCAGACCCCGCAGGTCTTCCGCCGCCAGCTCATCATCGATGCCTACGCGGCGGCCGAGCGAGACGGCCTTGACGTCACCGACGACGCCCAGGCCGTCGAGCACCTGGGCCACCCCGTCGCCGTCGTCCCCGGCTCCGACCTCAACATCAAGATCACCACCCCCGATGACCTCCCCCTCGCCGAGGCCATCCTCGCCCACCACCTCGCGCCCGAGTAGCCACTTCCACGTCGCACCGCCGCGGGGCCGCCCGCCTCAACTCCACCCGCCGCGCGGCCATCATGGCCATCGGCAGGCGGGAGCCGTGGGGGATAATTGCGGACCTGTTTAGGTCCGCAATTGTCATTGCCACGCTAGACCTGGTGGCCTGGACTGCCTAACCATAGAAGCATGCACCTCTTATGGCCTGGCCTCCACCGACGCGAGGTCGGGGCGGGCCACTCCTGGCGCAGTCGCTAGACGCGCACATGGGCGTTCCGCCGCCGAATCCTGATTCATCGTATCCCGCCGGCGGCCTCACACCCAGCAAGCAGGGACCGTCGGCGTCGTCACGCGGGGGCCCCGCAGCCGACTCCCTTCCCCCGCCGAAGCGGCAGAGGCCTGCCCCCCCACGTGCCTCTGCCGACTGGGAGACTCCCCGACGCGGCCCGCAGAGCGCAGGGTAGGATCAAGGCCCGGCACCTCGCGTCCTCAACTGTCCGACCGAGCCGCAGCACAGCGAAGGCGAGGGGGTCTCGCCAGCCGCACGCGGAACCGTCCGACGATCACATTCCCTTCGCAGAACGCTGGCCGCAGGCCACAGCGGCGGCCGGGCGAGTCTGACGGTCCGCAGGGCAGTCGCCCTCCGTCAAGAGCAACAAGGCTCTCGGGCGGCAGGCAATGCAGCGGCTTCGGGCGAGGCCCGCCGCGGCCAACTGCGGGGAACGCTAATCGCAAATCGTCTGGCACGGGCGTCGGGCCGTGACAACGGCACTGTTCCGCGGAAAGCGACATGCTTTGCCGATGCGACCAAGAGGTCGCACTGGTCAGGAGAGGGACACCGGGGGGTGGACGATCCGCAGGATCTTCGCGGCGCCCTGCCTGCCTCGCACAAGTGCGAGCGGACGCGGCGGCTGTCAGGCCACGGCGTGGGGCAGGCGGAAGAGCGAGCGGGCGTTGGCCGTGGTGGCCTCGGCCACCCGGTCACCCGGGACGCGCAGCAACTGGGCCAGGCGCTGGGCGACGAAGCGGACGTAGGCCGGCTCGTTCCTGCCGCGCCTGGGGCGGGGCGTGAGGTAGGGGGCATCGGTCTCGACCAGGAGGCGGTCGAGCGGGAGGCCGGCGACGACGCGACGCAACGCCTCCTCCCGAGGGAAGGTGATGCTGCCGCCCACGGCGATGCAGAGCCCCAGGTCGAGCGCGCCCCGCGCCGCGGCGGCATCGCCCTGGAAACAGTGGAGCACGCCAGCCACCGGGGCGTCCCGCTCGCACCGCACGACCTCCAGGCACTCTTCGTAGGCGTCGCGGCAGTGGATCACGATGGGCAGGCCGAGGGCGTCGGCGAGCGCGAGGTGCTGGGCGAAGGCGTCACGCTGGGCGTCGCGCGGGCTCAGGTCGCGGTAGAAGTCCAGCCCGCTCTCGCCGACGGCCACCACCCGCTCGTCGGCCGCGAGGCGGCGGAGCTCCGCCATCGCCGCATCATCGACATCGGAGGCGTCGTGCGGATGGACGCCGACGGCAGCGAAGACCATGGACTCACGATGGGCGAGCTCGACGGAGGCGCGGCTGGACGGGATGTCCGCGCCGATGTTCACTACGGTCACGACACCTGCCTCGCGCGCGCGGGCGAGCACCTCGTCCTGGCGGCTCGCCAGCTTGCGGTCGTCGAGGTGGGCGTGGGAATCGATCAGGGCGGCGGGCTGGGGCACGGAGCAGTCCTGGAGCACAGGATAGCGGCGACGCTGGGAAGGCAGGCGCCAAGGCTAGGGGTTGGTGTCGCACTCCTCGATCAGGAGCTTGGCCTCGTCGGCGAAGGCGGTGCCGGGGTGCTTGCGGATGACGCGGTTGAGGTAGGTCTTGGCCTGGCTGTATCGCTTGTTGGCCATGTAGTTGCGGGCCAGGGCGAGCCACTGCTGACACTCGCGCTCGGGGGTGCTGGCCGCCGGTGCAGGCCTATCGGGCTTGTCGGGCTTGGTGTCGGGTGGCTTCGGCGCTGGTGGCTTCGGCGCATCGGCCGTGGCCAACTGCTTGAGCAGGTCGGCGGCCTCGCGGCCGGCGCGGGTCTCGCCGTACATGGCAGCCGCGCGAAGGCAGGCCAGGGCCTTCTCACGCTCCCCATCGCCGAGCAGGCGCCGGGCCTCCTGGAGGGACGTCCGGGCGAACTCCTCGTCCTTCGATTCGGCTGGCGGCTCGGGCTTGTCGGGCACCGTGGGCTTGCCTGTGGCGGTGGCGGCGACCCCGAGGTCCTTGAGCCTGGCCTCGGCCTTCCCGGCCGCGCTGGTGCCTCGGAACTTGGTGGCGACGTCGCGGTAGATGTCGATCGCCTTGACCTTGTCGGCCTCAGTGAGCTTGTCGCCGTCCTCGAGGCGCTTCGCGGCGGCCGCGGCGATCTCGCCGAGGAGCTTGCGCGACATCTTGGGGTAGTCGCCAGCATCCTTCGCCGCGGCGATCGGCTTGAGCAGCTCAATGGCCTCGCCGAACTCGTCGATCTTCGCCAGCTCGACCGCCTTCCGGTAGTTCTTGACGACCTCCTCGGGCACTCCGGCTTCCTTGCTGCCGGTGCACTTGCGGTAGAAGCCGCGGAGGAGCTCCTTGGCCTTTTCCTCGTACTGGTAGGTGTAGCCGGGGACCGTCTGGAACATGATCGTGCGGTAGTTGTTGCGCTTGCAGTCGGCGAGGAAGCGCTCGACCCGCCGCATCTCCCAGCTCGAGTTCGACGAGACGGTGATGAGAGTCGGGATGCGCGGGGTGTTCCACTTGATGTCGGTGAGGTAGTCGGGGTCGTGGATCGCGAGGCCGCAAACGCGCTTGGGGTAGCTGTAGGCGAAGTCCTGCATCGGCCTGGCGCCGTAGCCTTCGGTAGCGATGAACATGCGGGACGAGAGGTTGTACTTCTGCTTGAGAGCCTTCCACAGGTTGCCGACCCGCAGCCACGGCTTGTCGCGGCGGTGGCGCGACGACGACCAGGAGCTCGACGAGAGCATGTTCATCGCCGCCACGATCGTGTTGCCATCGTGGACGAAATCGCTCATGTAGAAGCCGTATTCCTCCCCGCTGCGGCGGATCTTGAAGGCGAGGAAGAGGGTGTAGGTCTTACTGGCGTCGTAGTCCTCCGGCACGAAGTAGTAGGCGGCCTGTGTGGGGAACCCGGGCACGGCAATGCGCGTGCCCTTTACCTCCTCGCCGCGCTCGAGGCCATGAGCCGGGGTGGCGAACGTGGCCAACAGGCACACGAGGGCCAGGAACGTGCATCGTCGCATCGCGGAGACCTCCCTGTCGAGATCCATCACCGGAGGCGCGTCGCTTGTCTGCTATCATACACGCTCGCCGGCTGGGAAGTCAACGGCAATCACCGGCCAAGCGAACGTGACGCAGGACATGCAACATGGTAGCATGCCGCTGGCCGACCGCTCATAGACGAGAGCACACAATGGGGCTCAACAGCCATGAGTGATCTCGATGACGGGTGCGCCCCCGCGGCACTCGCGGCGATCCTGACCCCCATCGGCGAAGGAGGCATCGCCGTCGTCAGCGTCGTCGGGCCTGGCGCCTTCGACCTCGCCGGCCGCCTCTTCCGCCCCCACAGCACCAGCGCGGCCAAGCCCGATGTCCGGCAGCTCCACTACGGCCACATCGTGGACGATGGCGAGGTGGTGGACGAAGTGCTCGTGCGTCTTGTCCCTGCCGAGGACGCGCCGGGCGGTGAGGCAACCGTCGAGGTGAACTGCCACGGCGGGGTCGTCGCCGTGCAGCGGGTGCTCGCGTGCTTTGTGGAGCGGGGCGCGCGGGTCATCGACCCGGAGACGATGCTGGCGCGTCGCGCGGCCTCGCGCATCGCAGGCGAGGCCGCTCTCGCACTCACCCGAGCCGCCACGCCGCTCGCCGTCGAGGCCCTGCTGGATCAGCAGGCAGGAGCCCTGGACCACGCCCTGAGTGAGCTGCCCTGGGAGGCGCCGGCGCGTGTGGAGGAAGCGCTGCGCGAGCTACTCGCGACCGAGCGGCTGGGCAGGGCGCTCTCGGTGCCGCCGCGGGTCGTCCTGGTCGGGCCGGCCAACGCCGGGAAGTCCACCCTCTTCAACGCCCTGGCCCGCGAGGACCGTGTCATCGTCTGCCCCACCCCCGGCACTACCCGCGACGCCGTGCGCGCCGAGGTCGCCCTCGGCGGCATCGCCGTGTGGCTCACCGACACGGCTGGCGAGCGCAGGCCCGCCTCCGCCATCGAGCGCGATGCCATCGCCCGCAGCCGATCCTCCGCTGCCCAGGCCGACCTCGTCCTGCTCGTCCTCGACGCCTCCGCGCCGCAAGCGGTCCCCCTCGACAGCTTTCTCGCCGCCGCCGAGCGACGTCTGCTCGTGCTCAATAAGGCGGACCTCGGCCTGGCGCCGTGGGCACGCGCCCTCCCCGACCCCATCATCATCTCTGCATCCAGAGGGGATGGCCTCGACCAACTTACGCAACGGATCGTCGAAGCCCTGGTCGGCGACGCCGCCTGCCAGCCAGGCTGCCCCGTCGTCTTCACCGCTCGCCAGGCCGACCTGATCCGACAGGCACTCGACGCCCTGGGCGACAGCCGGCCCGCCCATGCGCAGCGCCTCGTCGCCGCCATCTACCAGCCGGCGCCGCAACCCCACCACCGAACGGCGGGGCACCAACCGGCTGGATCCAGGGAATAGGGACCGCTCGCCACCGACCCACGCGGCTCGGCAGGAGCCTCGCCCTCCCAGTGATCCCAACAGTCTGCGGACAGCCCTCTCACCCAACCATTGCCCCGAGGATCGCCACCACATCGTCCACCGTCATCTCCTTCGCAT
>CAZDNN010000070.1:0-17462 GCA_964506385.1 uncultured Planctomycetota bacterium | reverse complement strand
GCCCCCGCACGGTCCACTACCCGACCGACGTGCAACCTGTGCTCGACAAGCACTGCGTCTCGTGCCACAGCGGTGCGGCGCCCAAGGGAAAGCTCGATCTCTCGGGCAGCCTCACGACCCTGTTCAACCGCTCGTACGAGAACCTGATCCGCCGGAACCTGGTGAGCAAGGTGGACGTGACGCCCCGCGACAGCTTCATCCCCGAGGTCCCGCCGCTGACCTTCGGCTCACACCGCAGCAGGATGATCGAGAGGATCCGGCGCCAGGGCAGCCCGTGCAACGCGGGCCTGACGCCCGAGGAGTTCGTCAGACTGGTCACCTGGATCGACGCCAACGCACCGTACTACGGGACCTATGAGGGCAAGCGCAATCTGAAATGGAGAAAGCAGCCGGACTTCAGACCCGAGCCCTCTTCTTGACAACACACCGGCCATCCCCGACAATCAGGGAACCAGGCATCTCCGAGAGCATCCTCTCCAGGAGCCGAGAGCTGTGCTGACCCGTCGCTCTGCCCCTCGCGTGCTCACCCTCGGCGTCGTCCTGATGGTGGCTTCCCTGACAGCCGGTCATGCGGGAACGATGGTGGTCCGGTCCGACAAGCCGAATGCCGTCGAGTTCCCCGCACAGGAGGCGAAGCTCATCCGCTTCGTCGTGCTCGGGACCACCGGTGGGGAGGGCTGCATCGACGAGCTCGAGGTCTATGGGCCGGTCGCCAAGCACAACCTGGCCCTCGCCAAGGGCGGCGCGAAGGCGTCCGCGTCGTCGTGCCTGCCCGGCTACGCGCAGCACCAGATCGAGCATCTCAACGACGGGCGCTACGGCAACGCCTTCAGTTGGATCCCTGCGACCACTGGCGAGGAGTGGGCGCAGATCGAGCTGCCCAAGCCAGCGAAGATCGCCCGAGTCGTCTTCTCACGCGACAGGATGCGGGAGTACGCCGACCGCGTGCCCACCCGCTTCGCCGTCCTGCTCTCGATGGACGGCGAGCGCTGGACGACGGTGCGGAAAGTCCAGGCGAAGGCGGCGGCGGTCGCCACGTTCCCGCGCCGTGGGCGTCGTGGCTTCAGCGGCGTCGTGCCCCCGCCTCCGCCCCCGCCCCGCATCAGCAAGAAGGGGGTGGTCGTCGCCGACGCCACGCCCACCGAGTTGAAGGCCGCCGCGAAGGACGACCTGGGCTTCGCCAACCTCGCATTGAGCCCGAAGGCGAAGCCGGCCGCCTCGTCGCTCCTGCCCGGCTACGCCATCCACCAGATCGCCCACCTCAACGACGGCATGCTCGGCAACAGCCATAGCTGGATCAGCAACGGCGAGCCGTCGTGGGCCGAGCTCGACCTCGGCGACGTCTATTGGGTCTACAAGGTCGCCTTCGGCAGCGACTCCTCGCTCCGCTACCGCGACCGCGCCGCCACCGCCTTCTCGATCCTCGCCGCCACAGAGCCGGGGAAGTGGCAGGCCGTCTACAGGCACGACGGCCTGCCCGTCCACGAGCGGGCCGAGTTCCGCTTCAAGCCCGTCCAGGCACGCTGGGTCCGCGTCGCCATCGCGGGAAGCAACCAGAACGCCGCCCGCATCGACGAGCTCGAAGTCTACGGCCAGAAGGAATCCATCCCTCTCGACAAGATCGGCCCGCTGCCCGGGCCCGCGCTCGCCCAGCCGGAGACCGAGGTCGAGGAGCGGCTCAAGTATGCCTTCCTCGGCGAGGAGCATGCCTGGGTGAAGACCTACGGCCGCGCCGACCTCAGCCCCCGCCTCGTGCCCTACAACGGCCGCGTCAAGAACTACCCCCGCCACGTCGGCGACGACCATCTGCCCTTGCCGCCGCTCGCCTCCGCGCCGAAGCTCGACGGGGCGCTCGACGACCCGTGCTGGCGGACCGCCTCGCGCGGCGTGGCCCGCGTCGCCTATCCCTACGACTTCGACATCGGCCCGCTCGCCGAATACGCCGTGAGCGCGGGCTGGAAGGGCGGCGATCTCTACCTCGCGGTCCAGACGAGCCACCTGCTGAGCAGCCACATCGCCGTCGTCTCGACCACCGACGGCGGCGGCTGCGGCGTCGTGGCCTATACCAACAAGGGCCTCGTCTTCAACAGCCACGCCCCGAAGGGCCGCGCTGCGGAACTCAAGGGGTCGATGCCCATCGAAGGCGCCTTCAGCGAGGACCTGACCTGCTGGGAGGTCCGCCTGCCTCTCAAGCTCTTCCCCAAGTGCAGGGAGATGGGCCTCCGCATCGGCCTCGGCATGGGCGGCAAGCACACGCCGCACGTCGGACGGCCCGTCACCCTCACGTTCTCGCAGCTCGCCGTCGCGCAGGACGGGCCGTGCGTCGGCCGCACCTTCCGCGTGCGCCTCACCGCCTCGGGCGACAAGCCCGTCGAGGTGACGGGCAATGCCCCCGGCATCGGGGATGCCGTGACGCTGGCGCCCGGGCAGTCGAAGCTCCTCGCCATCCCGGCCGACCGCGGCGCCATCGGCCCCGAGTACAGGCTGACGGTGGGGGAGCGCGGTGTCGATTCCTACACGCTCCATCTCTTCCGCTACGACCCGCTCGGCCGGACGCTGACGCTGATGGACGAGATGATCGAGCGCTTCGCCAGGCTCGGCCGCGACGTCCACGCCGAGCGCAATCAGCTCGCCAGACTCCGCAGGCGCCACGAAGAGCTGCTGGCGGCGAAGGTGCCCGACCTCGCAGCGGAGCGCCAGGCCTTCTTCGAGGCCCGCGTGGCCAAGCGGCGGCTCTTCTTCCGCGAGCCCGAGCTGGCGCCCGTCGAGCGCGTCCTCTTCGTGAAGCGCCAGGCGTTCGAGCCCAGCCACAACTACAGCGTGCTGCTCGATAGCCGCTGGCGGGGCGGCGGCGCCGTCTGCATGCTCGACATCCCCCGCGACGGCGACCGCTTCGTGCCCGAGAAGGCGAAGCTCACCAGGCTCTATGACGCGGGCAAGGGGATCGCCCGCAACCCCATGGCCAACTTCGACTGCTCGGCCATCTACTTCGCCTGGCGGCCCTCCCCCGGCGGCTACTACCACATCTACAGGATGAGCCCTGACGGCAGCGGCGTCGAGCAGCTCACCGACGGCATCTGGCACGACTACTGGCCCTGCCCGCTGCCCGACGGCGGCCTCGCCATGATCTCGTCGCGATGCAATGCCCGCTACCTGTGCTGGCGGCCCATCGTCTCGCTCCTCTACCGCATGGATGCCGACGGCACGAACATCCGCCCCCTCTCCTACGCCAACCTCAGCGAGTGGGCGCCCTCGGTGGCCAGCGACGGCCGCATCATCTGGACCCGCAGCGAGTACATCGACAAGGGCGCCGACTTCGGCCACACCCTGTGGTCGGTCCGCCCCGACGGCACCCAGGCCAACCTCGTGTTCGGCAACGACATCATTCAGCCCAACGGCTACGCCAACGGCCGCGAGGTGCCCGGCACCCACGAGATCTGCTGCACCCTCATCAGCCACTTCGGCGACCTCAACGGCCCCATCACCCTCATCGACCTCGACAAGGGGCGCTTCAACCCCGACGCCATCACCAGCATCACCCCCGAGGTGCCCTGGCCGGGCATGTGGCCCAACGAGGAGTACTTCCGCGACCCCGTGCCAGTCGCCCGCGACTACTTCCTCGTCTCCCACGCCCCGCGGCGCCAGGCCGGCCTCTACCTCCTCGACCGTTTTGGCAACCGGGAGGTCCTCCACCAGGATCGCGAGATCGGCAGCATGTGCCCCACGCCATTCCGCCCGATTCCCGTGCCGCCCAGCCTCGCCGACATGGCCGATGGCAAGCAGGAGGAGGATCGGGCGCGGGTCGTGATGACCGACGTCTACCAGGGCATCGAGCCCGTTGTGAAGCGCGGCCAAGTGAAGTACATCCGCATCGTCGAGGAGGTGCGCTCGCCCCTCCAGAAGCTGCCCAACGGCGACTACCGCCGCGACCACCCCGACTTCATGAAGTGGTATGCCGCGCCCGTCGACCGCGTGAGCGGCCCCTACGGCTGGCCGAGCTACGTGGCGAAGGCGTCGCATGGGCTCGTGCCCGTCGAGGCCGATGGTTCGGCCCACTTCTTCGTGCCTCCGGGCAAGACCCTGTTCTTCGAGGCGCTGGACGGGAACCTCACCCAGCTCCAGCGGATGCGCAGCGTCGTCCAGTTCCAGCCCGGCGAGAATCGAAGCTGCATCGGCTGCCATGAGAGCCGCGGATCGGCCCCGACCATCCAGATCCCCCTCGCCTTCAAGCAGCCGCCGCGCGAGCCCGAGGCGCCGAGCTGGGGCACAGGAGCCTTCGACTACCAGCGGGTCGTCCAGCCGGTCCTCGACGCCAAGTGCGTCCGCTGCCACGACGCCAAGCACAAACGTAAGATCGATCTCCGCGGCGACCTCGACCCCGACCGCATCCCTGAGTCCTACAAGACCCTCATCCGCCAGGGCTGGGTGCACGTGGTCGACATGGGCTACAACTCGGGCGGCACCGAGAAGCTGCCGCCGCTGAGCTGCGGCACCATCAAGAGCAAGCTCGTCAAGGTGCTCGAGGCCGGCCACAACGACGTGGAGCTCACCCGCGACGAGATGCGGCGCCTCAAGTGCTGGATCGACCTCAACTGCCCCCTCTGGCCCGACTACCAGTATCGCCCCGACCGCCCGGCCCGCCGCGTCGCCGTCGCGCCGCGTTGGTGAGCCTCGACTTTGGCGGCGAGATGACGAAGCCCGTCGTCTCCCTCCGCGTCACCCTCGAGCCTCGGGCCGTCCGGAGCCGGCCTGCCGCCTGAAGGCGGCACGCCGAACGGCTTGGCACCACTCGCCCCTCGAACCTCGCCCCTCGACCGCTCGCTGGCTCGCCTACAGCCGCCACGGGGCCCTTTTCGGCCTGTCGAGCCAGCGGTTGGCCTCGTCATCGCCGAGGAAGACCTCCTTGTCGGGGTCCCAGCGGAGGGGGCGCTTGAGCCAATAGGCGAGGTTGCCCAGGTGGCAGACGCTCACCGAGCGGCAGCCGATCTCGGCCTCGCAGATGGGCCGCTTGCGCGTGCGGATGCACTCGAGCCAGTTGTTGTGGTGGTTGGGGCTGTTGTAGAGGTGCACCTCGCCGGGGCCGGTGGGCGTCTTCATCATGTCGGCAGGGACGGTGCTGAGCTTGCCGCGGCCGACGAGCACCTCGCCGTCGGTGCCCTTGAAGTGGATGCTCGCCGCCCCGCCGCCGTGGTGGAGGGTCACGCCGTTGGCGTACTTGTAGGTCAGGAGCTTAACGTCTTTGCCATTTGGGGGGATGATCTCGACGGGGCCTGTGCGCTCGGTGCCCATGCCCCACTGGGCGATGTCGAAGTGGTGGTGGCCCATGTCGGTCATCCCGCCGCCGGAGTAGTCGCGGTAGCTCCGCCAGCGTGGCCAGCCGCTGAAGGTATAGGGCGGGCAGATGATCTCGTTGAAGGGCCGCCACGGCGCCGGGCCGAGCCACAGATCCCAGTCCACCCCCGCCCGCACAGGCTCGGCCGGCAGGTGGCATGGGACGGACGGGCCGCCGACGTTGACGTGGACGGTGTGGAGCCTTCCGATGCGGCCGCTGCGAACCATCTCGCAGGCGAAGCGGAAGTTGCCCGACGAGCGCTGCTGGCTGCCGGTCTGGAAGACGACGTTGTAGCGCTCGGCCGCCTCGACCATGAGGCGCGCCTCGCGGAGGGTGAGCGAGAAGGGCTTCTCGCTGTAGATGTCCTTGCCCGCCTCGGCGGCTCGGATGCAGACGATGGCGTGCCAGTGGTCGGGAGTGGCGTTGAGCACGGCGTCGATGTCGGAACGGCAGAGCAGGTCGCGGAAGTCGTTGTAGGCGTCGATGCCCTTCTTGGCGCCCTGCTTGGCGTAGTGGCCGTCGGCCCGCTTCTTCGCGCGGTCGCGCTTGGCAGCATCGACCTCTGCGACGGCCAGGACGCGGACCTCGCGGCGCCCAAGCATGGCCCCCAGATGCCCCCAGCACATCTTCCCGATGCCGATGAGGCCCATCGCGATCCGATCGCTCGGCGGGTCGGCGGCCAGCACCGACGAGTGGACGACATACGGCGCCACCGCTGCGGCGGCCGCGGTGCCCAGGAAGCTCCTCCGCGTCACTCTGTCTGCCTCTCGCACGGCCTTCTCCTGTGTGTTCTTCGATGCACCTGAGGGCGGGATTCTCGCATTTGGGCCTTCGGGTGTCAAATGGGCGGATGCGCTTGCATTGGGCGGCGAATGTGACTAGAGTAGGCGACGCTGAGCCGGGGAGAGCAGGAGAGCGAGCATGCATCACTGGGCGCGCGTCCTGGCTGTTCTGACGGTCTCTGCACTGGCGGCCTCCGCGATGGCGGGCCAGGCCAAGTACGAGTGGGAGCATGACGAGGGGAAGTCGCTGACCTTCCGCGTCGATGGCAAGTTGCTCTGGAAGCTGAACTACGCGAAGGCGGAGGGCAAGCCCTACTTCCACCCCGTGTGCCTGCCCGATGGCACGTGCCTGACGTGGCACCGGCCGCCCGACCACATCTGGCACCGCGGCCTGTGGTTCTCCTGGAAGCTCATCAACGGTCTGAACTACTGGGAGGAGAACAAGCAGGGCCTCTCCCAGGGCCGCACCGAGGTCGAGACGCTGGCCTTCGAGAAGGCCGACAGCGGCGCCACCACCATCCGCATGGCCGTGGCCTACCATCCGCCCGACAGGCCCGCCATCCTCACCGAGCAGCGGCTCATCACCATCACCGCGCCCGACGCCGACGGCTGCTACAGGATGGACTGGGTCCAGGCCTTCAAGGCACAGGACAAGGAGGTGCTGCTGGACCGCACGCCGATCCAGGGTGAGCCGGGCGGCAAGGGCTGGGGCGGCTACGCCGGCCTGTCGTTCCGCTCGGCCAAGGAGCTGACGGGCTACAAGGTGGTCAACAGCGAGGGGCAACAGGGCATGGCCGGCCACGGCAAGCCGTGTCGCTGGCTCGATCTCAGCGGCGTGGTCGGGCCGGAGAAGAAGCCTGCGGGCGTCGCCATGTTCAATCATTCGGTCAGCGAGCGCCATCCCATCCCTGGCTACATCATCATGCGGGGCCACTTCGGCTACATCAGTCCCGCGCTCCTCTTCAAGGAGCCCTGCCGCTTGCCAGCGGGAAAGACGCTGACCCTGTGCACTCGCATCCTCATCCATCCAGGCCCCGGCGACAAGGCCCGTCTGGACAAGGAATGGGAGGACTACGGCGCCATCGAGTATTGAGGCCGTACGCCATGGCACGGATGACACGACGCGGATTCCTGACGCAGGCAGCGGCTGCGCTGGCCGTGCCGTACTTCGTGCCGTCCTCGGTGCTGGGCGCGAACCCGCCGAGCGAGCGGGTGATCGTCGGCTGCATCGGCACGGGCGGCCGCGGCCGGCACAACATGCGCGGGCTCATGGCCTACGGCGGCAAGGTCGTCGCCGTCTGCGACGTGGACGCCCGTCAGCGCGCGGCGGGGGTCGCCGCGGTCAGGAGGCACTACGGCCGCACGGCCGTCACAGAGAAGTTCACCGGCTGTGCCGAGCACGGCGACTACCGCGAGCTGCTGGCGAACGACGAGATCCAGGCGGTGATGGTCGCCACGCCCGACCACTGGCACGTGCCCATCGCCATCGCGGCAGTGAAGGCGGGCAAGGACATCTATGTCGAGAAGCCGCTGGGGATGACCATCGACGAGGGCAAGCGGCTCCGCGAGGTCGTCCGCCAGTATGGCGCGGTGTTCCAGCACGGCACCGAGCAGCGGAGCTTCCGCCAGTTCCGCCACGCCTGCGAGCTGGTCCGCAACGGCTACATCGGCGACCTCAAGCTCATCAGGGTCGCATGCCCTGGCGGGCAGCAGATCGGCCCGCAGCCGACGATGCCCGTGCCGAAGGGCCTCGACTGGGATATGTGGCTCGGGCCGGCGCGGTGGGTGCCCTACACGGCGAGGCGGCTCCACGCCCAGTGGTACTTCATCTCCGACTACGCCACCAGCGGCTTCGTTGCGGGCTGGGGCATCCACCACATCGACATGGCCCAGTGGGGCCTCGGCGCCGACGACAGCGGCCCCGTCGAGATCGCCGGCCGCGGCGTGCTCCCGACCGACGGCCTCTACGACACGCCGCTGACCTGGAACATCGACTACACCTACGCCAACGGCGTCCGCGTCAACTTCACCCACAACCGCGTCAATCCCCAAGGGGTGGTCTTCGAGGGCACCGAGGGCTGGATCCACGTGACCCGCGGCTCCATCAAGACGCAGCCCGCGAGCCTCGCGTCGGTGACCATCCGCCCGAATGAGATCCATCTCTATCGGGCCGACAACGACGACCGCAATTTCATCGAGTGTGTGAAGAGCCGCGGCGAGACCTGCTCGCCCATAGAGCCTGCCCACCGCTCGACCACCGTCTGCTACCTCGGCTACATCGCGATCCTGCTCGGCCGCACCCTCCGCTGGGACCCCGCCGCCGAGCACTTCGTGGACGACCCGGAGGCCGAGCGCTATCTCACGCGTGCCATGCGAGAGCCGTGGCACCTGTAGCAGGAGACGGGGCATGGCCCCACGACGTGTCACCCGGCGTCGCTTCCTGAAGAGCGCGGCTGCCGTCCTCGCGCCGGCGATCGTCCCCGCGTCCGCCCTGGGCGCAGGGCAGCGCGGCGCACCGAGCGACCGGGTGACGCTGGGCGCCATCGGTGTGGGAGGGCAGGGGACGGGCGTGCTGCGGGCCTTCCTCGGCCGCAGCCAGGCACTCGCCGTGTGCGACCCGAAGCCCGAGCGGCGCGCCGCCGTCAAGGCGATGGTCGATGGGTTCTACGGCCAGCACAAGCCGAGCGGCGGCTACAAGGGCTGCGCGGCCTACGCCGACTTCCGCGAGCTGATCGCCCGCGACGACATCGACGCAGTCTCCATCGCCACCCCCGACCACTGGCACGTCATCCCCGCCATCATGGCGGCCAAGGCGGGCAAGGACGTGATCTGCGAGAAGCCGCTGGCGCTGAACGTCGCGGAGGGCCGCGCCCTGGCCGACGCCATCACCCGCTACGGCCGCGTCTTCCAGCAGGGCACGCAGCAGCGCAGCGACGCCCGCTTCCGCTTCGCCTGCGAGCTGGCGCGGAACCAGCGGATCGGCAGGCTCCACACCATCAGGGTCGGCTCGCCCGCCAGCGGCGCCTCAGGCCCCCTGCCCGAGCAGCCGATCCCGAAGGACTTCGATTACGACCTGTGGCTCGGCCCCGCACGCTGGGCGCCCTACCACGAGGGCCGGGTCCGCACGCCCATCTGGTACTTCATCTCCGACTACTCGATGGGCTTCATCTCCGGCTGGGGCATTCACCACGTCGATATCGGCCAGTGGGGGAACGGCACCGACCTGACCGGCCCCGTGGAGATCGAGGGCGTCGGCACCTTCCCCACCGAGGGCGCCTGCGACACGGCCACCGCCTGGCGCGTCGAGTGCACTTACGCGAGCGGCGTGAAGATGATCTTCGCCGACAACCGCCAGGAGAAGCAGGGGGTGGTGTTCGAGGGCGACGAGGGCTGGGTCTACGTCCGCCGCGGCTTCATCGACGCCCAGCCCAAGAGCCTACTGAGCGAGAAGCTCGGGCCGAACGACGTGCATCTCCACGTGAGCCATGGCGGCCACCAGCAGGACTTCATCAACGGCATCAAGACCCGCGGGGAGACCGCCTGCCCCATCGAGGTGGCTCACCGCTCGAACTCGATCTGTCAGCTCAGCGACATCGCCATTCGCCTCGGGCGGCCGCTGCGCTGGGACCCCGAGGCGGAGCAGTTCATCAACGACGCCGAGGCCGACCGCATGCTCTCGCGAGCGATGCGCGCGCCCTGGCACCTGTAGGAAGGAGACCGGGATGAGAGCGTGGATGAAGGTGGGCATTGCCGTGCTGGTCTTGGCGGTGGCCGCGGGCGGATGGGCTGGGGAGGCGGCCAAGCCGACACTGGAGGCGCTGAGCCAGCAACTCGCCAAGTGGGACTACGGCCAGAGCCGCCAGCCGAAGGTCGACATGGCCGAGCGCATCCGCAACGCGCACGGGAACGCCGCGGAGCGGGAGAAGCTAGTCGCCGCGCTCGTCGCGCTGCTCGGCTCGGCCGACGCGACGTTCGCCTGCAAGCAGTTCTGCTGCGAGCAGCTCAGCATCGTCGCCGGCGAGAGCGTGGTACCGGCATTGGCGAAGCTGCTGCCGGACGCCAAGCTGCATCATCCCGCCCGCATGGGCCTCGAGCGTATCCCGGGCGACAAGGCGAGCGCCGCGCTCCGCGACTTCCTGCCCAAGGCCAAGGGGAAGCTGCTCATCGGCACAGTCAACTCGCTCGGCGAGCGTCGCGACGCGGCGGCCGCGCCGGCGATCGCCAGGCTCCTGGCGGGCAAGGACCCCGAGGTCGTGAAGGCCGCGGCCATCGCCCTCGGCAAGATCGGCGGCCAGGCCGCCATCGATGCGCTCGGTAAGGCTGAGGACACGACGTCGGGCACGGTGCACCTCGTCGTCGCCGGCTCCTACCTCCACTGCGCCGACCACCTCGTTGCGGCCGGCAAGGCGGACCAGGCATGGGGCATCTACGGCGAGATGTACGATGCGAAGCAGCCCCAGACGATCCGCGTCGCCGCCCTCCGCGGCATGGTCAGCGCCGACCGCGAGAAGGCGGCGCCCATCGTCGCCACGCTGCTGACCGGCGGCGACCCGGCCATGCAGGCCATCGCCACCGAGTTCGTCCGCGAGGGGAAGAACCCCGCCGAGACGAAGCTCTACGTCGGCCTGCTCGGCAAGATGAAGCCCGAGGGCCAGGCCCTGCTCATCGCCGCCCTGGCCGACCGCGGCGACGCGGCCGCGCTCCCTGCCGTCGTCGAGGCGGCGAAGGCCCAGGATGCGGCGGTCCGCGCCGCTGCCCTCAACGCACTCGCCTCCCTCGGCAATGCCTCCACCGCGCCCTTACTCGCCGAGATCGCCGCCAAGGGTGAGGGCAACGACAAGAAGGCAGCGGCACAGAGCCTCGACCGCCTGAGCGGCGAGGGCGTGGACGAGGCGATCCTCAAGCTCCTCGGTCACAAGGACCCCGCCATCCAGACGGTTGCGATCCGCAGCGCCGCGGCGCGGCGGATCGCCAATGCCGTGCCGCTCCTGCTCGGGCTCGCAGGGGGCAAGGAAGCGTCCGTGCGGGTCGAGGCGCTGCGGGCGCTCGGCGTGCTGGCCGGCCAGGCGGAACTGCCGAAGATGGTGGCGCTCCTCATCAAGGCAACCGGCGGCGAGCAGCGGACGGCGGAGGATGCTGTCAAGGAGGTCTGCTCGCGGATCGCCGACCCGGCCCAGCGCGTGGCGCCGCTGCTGGCGGCCATGCCGAAGGCCGAGGTGTCGGCCAAGTGCGCCCTGCTGCGGCTCCTGGGCCGCGTGGGCGGCGCTCCCGCGCTCAAGGCGACCCGCGACGCCCTGGGGGCCAAGGAACCCAAGATCCACGAGACCGCGCTCCGCACCCTCGCCAACTGGGTGGACCCCAGCGCTGCGCCCGACCTCATGGCCATCGTCAAGACGAGCAAGGACGCCAAGGAGCAGGTCATCGCCTTCCGAGGCTACGTCCACGCCGCCGACCTGCGGGTCCGGCAGGACGTGGGGGCGGGGCTGAAGATGTACCAGCAGGCCATGGGCATCGCGCCGCGGCTCGACGAGAAGAAGCTCGTCCTCGGCAGCATCGGCAACGTCCGGCATCCCGCCGCGCTGAAGCCGGCGCTCCAGTACCTCGGCGACGAGCAGCTCAAGGCCGAGGCCGCGGCCGCGATCAAGAAGATCGCCGGCGCCATCCGCCGCCGCCATCGCAAGGAGGCCGACGCCGCCCTCAAGGCCGTGCAGGACGCGATGAAGAAGAAGTAGGCCGAGGCCCCCTTGCAGTCCACCCGTGCCCCGTCCGCCGCTCGCGCGGGCGGGGCGCGGCGCCCCCTTTCAACCCCCGCCGTCCAGGCGCTACAATGGGAGCACCACAGAACGGAGGTGCGCGATGCACTGTCTCCGCAGCATGGCTCTCCTCGTCGGTCTGACTCTCCTGGTCGGGTCCACGCAGCCTGTGGCCGTGGCGGGCGAGGGCAAGAAGGCCAAGCTGGCCCCGCTGAAGATCGACCTGCCCATCCCCAAGTTCATCGGCACGCGGAAGGACATCAAGCCGCGGCCGACCCTCGAGAAGCCGTCGGCCAGGCCTCGCCCGCCTTTCCTCGCACCCGAAGGCACGCGGAACCTCGCGCTCAAGCGGCCCGTGACCAGCAGCGACGACAACCCCATCGTCGGCGACCTCGAGCTCGTCACCGACGGCGACAAGGAGGCCATGCAGGACACCTATGTCGAGCTCGCACCTGGATGCCAGTGGGTGCAGGTGGACCTCGGCCAGCGCAGCACCATCCACGCCATCGTTGTCTGGCACTTCCACCTCAAGCCGTACATCTTCCACGACGTCGTCGTGCAGGTGGCCGACGATGCGGACTTCATCGCCAACGTCCGCACCCTCTACAACAACGACTACGACAATTCCTCGGGCCTTGGCCTCGGCCGCGACAAGGAGTACGTGGAGTCCTACGAGGGCAGGCTCATTGACGCCAAGGGCGTCGAGGCCCGTTTCGTCCGCCTCTACAGCAAGGACAGCACGGACGCCGAGGGTAACCAGTACACCGAGGTCGAGGTCTACGGCAAGCCGGCGCAGTAAGCCCGCGCCCTGCACTGGCGATGGAGAGCTGCTCGGATGGGAGCTGACCGCCGCACGCTTCTGGTGCTCCTCGTGACTGGGGCATTCGCCCTCGGCGGGGGCGGAGGCCACGCGGCGGAGGCCGAGCGCCTCGTCCCCATCCCGATTCGCCTGCCCCTCCCTTGCTTCTCCAGGCCCGGAGCCCTTAAGGGCGCCAGGAACCTGGAGAGGCCTTCAGCCAAGCCCCGGCCCCCGTTCCTCGCACCCGTGGGCACGGCGAACGTGGCGCTCGGCAAGCCGGTCATCAGCAGCAACAAGCAGCTCTTCGCTGAGGACCTCGCCCCGCTTACGGACGGCGTCAAGAGCGGGCGCAAGGGCACCGTCCTGGACATTGGCCCCGGCCGCCAATGGGTTCAGGTGGACCTGGGCGCCTCCCACCGCATCTACGCGGTCGTCGTCTGGCATGACTACGGGCTCTTCAGCGTCTACTTCGACGTCGCCGTGCAGGTGGCCGACGACCGCGACTGCATCCACAACGCGCGCGTCCTCTTCAATGGCGACTATGACAACACCCTCGGCCTCGGCGTCGGTCAGGACAAGGAGTACGTCGAGAGCTACGAGGGGAAGCTCATTGACGCGAAGGGCGTGACCGCGCGCTACGTGCGGCTCCACAGCAACGGCAGCACGCGCAACGACCGCAACTGCTACCTGGAAGTCGAGGTCTACGGCAAGCCGGCGCCATGAAACGCCATCTGGTCTTCAGCATCGTGCTCCTGCTCGTAGCCATCGGCGCGCTGGCGTTCCGCCTGCCGCGGCTTTCGGAGCGGGTGATGCATGGGGACGAGGCGAACCAGGCCTTCAAGGCCGGCCTGCTCCACGACCGCGGTCTCTACCACTACGACCCCCACGAGCACCACGGCCCCACCCTCTACTACCTCACGCTGCCCTCCTTCTGGCTCAGCGGCGCCGACAGCTTCCCAGAGAGCAATGAGAATCACTACCGCATCGTGCCCGTCGTCTTCGGCGTCGGCGTCGTCCTCCTGCTGTTCCTGGTCGCCGACGGCCTGGGCCGGCCGGCCGCGCTGTGTGCTGGGGTGCTGGCGGCGGTGTCGCCGGCGATGGTGTTCTACAGCCGCTACTACATCCAGGAGATGCTGCTCGTCTTCTTCACCTTCGGCGCCATCGCGTCGGGCTGGCGGTATGCCTCGACGCGCAAGCTGCGGTGGGCGCTGCGGGCCGGCGCGTTCCTGGGGCTGATGCACGCGACGAAGGAGACCTGCGCCTTCGCCTACGTGGCCATGGCGCTGGCCGTGGCCGCGAAGGTGGGCTGGAGGCGGTGGCGGGGCTATCCCGTCAAGCTGCGGTCCGTCGTGAACTGGCGGCATCTGCTCGCCGGGCTGGCCGTCGCGGCAGCCGTGTCGGTCGTCTTCTTCTCGTCGTTCTTCACCCACTGGCGCGGGCCGCTCGATTCGGTGATGGCCTACGTCAACTACCTGAATCGCTCGGGCGGCGCTGAAATCCACGTCCACCCGTGGCACTACTACCTGAAGATGTTGCTCTACACCCACTACGCCCGCGGCCCGTGGTGGAGCGAGGCGTTCATCCTGGGGCTGGCGGCGGTGGGCTTCGTCGCGGTGATGCTGCGGGACGCCGTGCCCGGGACGACCACGCCGCTGGCGCGGTTCATCGCCTTCTACACCCTGTTCCTCACTGCCATCTACTGCGTCATCCCTTACAAGACGCCCTGGTGCATGCTCAGCTTCCTCCACGGGATGATCCTGCTGGCGGGGGTCGGTGCGGTGGTGCTGGTGCACGTCGCGCGGAAGCTGCCGCTGCGGATCGCCGTGGGCGTGCTGCTGGCGGCCGGGGCCGTGCAGTTGGCCGACAAGGCATACCTGGCGAGCTTCCGCTTCGCCACCGACATCCGCAACCCCTATGTCTACGCCCACACGTCGCCCGACCTGCTGAACCTCGTGCGGCAGGTGGACCAGTTCGCCGAGGTCGCTCCCGACGACGAACCGCTGTTCATCCAGTTGGCGGCGCCGGACGCCGACTACTGGCCGCTGCCGTTCTACCTGCGCCGCTACCCCGTCGTCTACGCGCCGGAGCCGTACAAACCGCTCCTGATCGTCGTCCACGAGGACATCGAGCCGAAGCCGGGGGAGCCGTATGAGTTCGTCGGCCTCCACGGCCTGCGTCCAACGGTCAGGATGTGGCTCTACGCCAGGGCGGATCTGAAGCGGAAGTGGGAGGACTACGTTGCCAGCCTGCCGCCGCGGCACTGAGGCGCGGCCCTACCCCGGGCTGAGCCCGCAACCCAAGAGGAAAACTCCACACTAGAGAACAAAGCCAACTCCGTTGGGTTTGCTCCCCTCCTCCAAAGGGCCGCCGGGCACCCCTTGCCTCCGAAGGGCAAGGCTCACGGGATCGCTCGCAAGGCCGCTCGATCCCGTAAGGTCTGCCCAGTGCGAGTTTTCCTCAGCCCCACCTGCGCGCACGGCGCGCAGGCGGCGCTGGACCGCTCTACTCCTTCGCCATCATGCGCTTGACGGCCCACAGGTCGCGGAGCACGCGGAAGGCGACGCGGAGGGGGTGGAGCCGCGAGTCGCGGTCGTTCGTCCAGTTCACCGGGAACTCGGCAATCGTGAGGCCCTTGTCGCGGGCGCGGAGGATGGTCTCCACGTCGAACATGAAGCCGTCGGTCTTGCACTCCGCGTAGAGATCCCGCGCGATGTCGCCGCGGTAGACCTTGAAGCCGCACTGGGTGTCGGTGAGGTGGCGGGGGATGCCCATGAAGGTGAAGACGAACCTGCGGAAGGCCCACGAGCACGCCCTGCGATAGAGGTTCTGGGGCCGCTCGATGTGGGTATCGGGGAGCTTGCGGGAGGCGTGGGCGATGTCGCAGGCGCCGTTGCGGATGAGCTCGAGGCCGCGGAGGGCCTCGACGAAGGGGACGCACAGGCCGCTGTCGGCGAACAGAGCGAATGTCCCCGTCGTCGCGAGCATCCCGGTCCGCACGGCGTAGCCCTTGCCGCGGTTGTGCTCGTAGCGGATGACGCGCGTCGTCACGCCCGGGGGCACGGTGGCCTGGCGTGCCGCCCCCGCCGTGTCGTCGGCGCTGCCGTCGTCCACCACCAGGACCTCGCCGCGCAGGCAGGCGTCGGCGAGGAACTTGCCGGCGGCCTCCACATCCCGCGCGATCTTCGCAGCCTCGTTGTATGCAGGGATGACGATCGACAGGTCCATGGCCCGGCCGCTTCCTCGACAGGGGGGATACGCGGGCCACGATTCTGTCATGGCTGAGGGTGCGTGTCAACAGCGGGAAGGACGGTTCGTCAGGCTGTGCCGACCGACGCGCGGATGGCGCGGCGCCAGGCGTTGCGGACGCGGTCGCGGGCGGCGTCGAGGCCGCCGCGGATCTCGTTGGGCGTGCGGAAGTCGCCAGTGCCCTCCGCGATCCCCCTCAGGATGTCGTCGGCCTCACGCAACTCGCCCCGTATCGCCAGCAGGGTGTCTCGATCTTCGTCCATCGTGCACCTCGTACCTGTCTCGGCGCCCGGCCCGGCGCCATCCACTCCGACTGTGCGTCTTCCACATACATATAGTCGCACGAACTCCCCCTGTGTTTCGTCAGAACGGTGTAAAAACCTGTAACGGCCCGCTCCTGCGGGCCACGCGAAGGGGGGCGCGGCAGGCCGCGCCCCCCTGTACGTTGCCCCGACCGTCATCCCGGCTACTTCCGATCGAGCTCCTTGAGGCGGACGTTGCGGAACCAGACGGCCTTGCCGTGGTCCTGGAAGCCGATGTGCCCCTGGCGGGCGAAGTCCTTGAGCGGCTTGCGGAACTTGTTCTTGCTGCCGTCGGGGTTCTTGTTGCCCTCGGTCCACTGGTCGAGGTCCATGTCGATGATCTGCTGGCCGTTGACGACGACCTGGATCTTGTTGTCGTTGCAGGTGATGGTCACGCGGTTCCACTCGCCGGCCGGCTTCACCGGGTTGGCCGATGGGGCGAGGGCGTCGTAGACGGCCCCGAAGTCGTGCTTGCCGAGCTTCGGCTTGCCGTGGGAGTCGAGCACCTGGATCTCGATGCCGCCCTGGACGGCATTGCGGGGGTTGCTGCGGATGAAGATCCCGCTGTTGCAGCCCTTCGAGACCTTGACCTCGAGGTCGAGGACGAAGTCGCCGTAGCTCTTCTCCGTCCAGATGTAGCCGCAGCCCTTCTGCCAGGTCAGCACGCCGTCCTCGACGAGCCACGGCTTGCCGCCGTCGGTCCAGCCGCTGGTGTCCTTGCCGTTGAAGAGCTGGACCCAGCCGTCGTCCGCCGCCGTCGCCAGAGGCGCCACGACGCACGCCACCACGAGCACCATCGCCACGATCGTCCATCGAGCCATCGCCTTCTCCTTTATCTGGATGGCTTCCCTGTCTCCCTGTCCCATCATCTGCTCGCCCCGATGCTCCAGCATCGGGACGGGTGAGTCGACGCTCCACTTCGCTGAAGTGCTACGATCCCATGACGTGTGCCCGGTCTCGGTCTTCCTCGTCCTGAGATGCGCTAGTCGGGCTCGATGCTCGCCCGCAGGCCCTCGACGCGGGAGCCGTCGGCCGCGCGGAACCGCAGGGCCGCGCTCCACCACTTGCCGCCGTTCCACACCTTCACGAGCAGCGGGTTCCAGCCCTGCTTGAGCTGGACCTTCCCCTTGTTCTCGGCCTCCTTGAAGCTGCGGGGCTGGTTGACGTTGAGCACGAGCTTGCCGTTGAGCCACACCTTCGCGCCGTCGTCGCTGCCGAACTCCAGCCGCGCCTTCTGCTCGAGCGGCG
>CAZDNN010000069.1:0-17462 GCA_964506385.1 uncultured Planctomycetota bacterium | reverse complement strand
AAAAAGGCGTGCCAATTGTCTGCGGCGGCGGGCCCACACTTCGCTGAAGTGTTACGAGCGAGACTACCCCCGAGGAGGCGGCTGCCCAGGAAAGGAAGGCAGAATGAGCGCGTGGGAAGTGGGGAGCACAGTCCTGCTCTGGAGCATCGTGATGGCTGCAACAGGTATCGCAGGGGCCGAGGCGCCGAAGCCGCGGCCGCGGGCCGAGGTCGAGGCCGTCCTCGCCAAGGCGCCGAAGCCGCCGGCCGAGGGGGAGCTGAAGCCGCTCCACATCGTCCTGCTCGCCGACGTGAAGGACCACGGGCCGGGGCAGCACGACTACCCCTGCTGGCAGAAGCGATGGGCGCCGCTCCTCGGCGGGAAGGACGCCGCACAGCCAGGCGTCCAGCAGGTGAACCTGCACGGGCTGCCCCGGGGCGACTTCGCGACGGTCGCGGCCGGCGCGCCGAAGGTGAAGATCACGACCGCCTGGAAGTGGCCGAGCGACGAGCAGCTCGCGACGGCCGACCTGATCGCCATGTACTGCTACCGCTCGGGCGGGCCGAACCGCACGTGGAGCGACCGCCAGGTCGAGCAGCTCGCAGCCTTCCTCAACCGTGGCGGCGGCTTCGTCGCCATCCACCCCGCCACCTACAGCCTCCGCGACCTCTCGAAGCCCGAGAACGCACAGGCGCTGGCATTGACACGCCTCGGTTACGACCGCACGATCCGCTGGCGCCACGGCCACATTGCGATGACGATCGCCAACCGCGACCACCCCATCTGCCTCGGCCTGCCCGATGCCATCCACGTGCACGACGAGCCCTACTGGCCGCCCGTCGGCGACCAGTCCACCGTAACCGTGCTGGCGACCTCGGACGAGAGCAAGGCGAAGGGCTCGACGGAGAGGGCGCCCATGCCGCTCTTCTGGACCGCCCGGCACGGCAAGGGACGGATCTTCGCCTGCGTCCTCGGCCACTTCAACTGGACCTTCGACGACCCTTACATCCGCATCCTGCTGCTGCGCGGCATGGCCTGGGCGGCGGGCGGATCGCCCTATCGCTTCGATCCCCTCGTCCTGCGCGGCGCGGCCGTCGAATAGCAGCCCGTGGCAGCGGGCGCCGGCGATTGACTTCCGCGGGGGGGTCCGGTATCCTGCTTGGGTGTTGGGAACGCCCTTTCAGGAGCATTGTGCGTGGGCTTCGAGGCGGTTCGCGCCCTCATCTGCGACGTGGACGGCACGCTGACCGACGGCACGATCTACCTTGGCGCCGTCGGGGGCGAGGAGGTCGAGCTCAAGGGCTTCCACGCCGCCGACGGCGCGGGCATCACCTACCTGCTGCGCTGCGGGGTCGCGGTGGCTCTGATCACGGGCAGGACGTCGGCTCTGGTGGCTCGGCGCGCCCAGGAGCTCGGGGTCGAGCAGGTCCGCCAGGGCGCGAGCCCGAAGGAGCCTGCCTACGAGGAGCTTATGGCCGCTCTAGGCGTGACAGACGCCGAGGTCTGCTACGTCGGGGACGATCTCGCCGATGTGCCGCTGCTGCATCGGGCCGGCTGCGGGGTCGCGGTGGGAGACGCGCGGCCGGAGGTCCGGGCGGCGGCCAACTACGTGACCGACGCCCCCGGCGGACGGGGGGCGGTCCGTGAGGTGGCCGAGCGTATCCTGAAGGCCCAGGGCAAGTGGGCCGACGTGCTGAGGCGCTATGGCCTCTAGCCGTCAGGCGGAGTCTGCCATGACCCGCATCCTGCTCGTACTCGCTGTCCTCACCGCGCTCGTGCCCACGGCCGCCGTGGGCGGCGCGCCCGCCGGCACGGGCGAGGGCGTCGTAGTGCCGATATACCACCCGGAGACCGGCGACCTCGTCTGCCGCATCGTCGCCAAGAAGGTCTTCCCCTCCGCAGCAGACCCCAAAGTCCTTCGCGCCAGCGATGTCGAGATCACCTTCCACCGCGAGGGCAAGAAGCACGTCGCCGTTGCCGACACAGGCACCCTCGACGCCGAGCGGCGCAACGTCACCCTCGCGGGCAACGTGGTCCTCACCTTCACCCACGAGCGCCCCATCGAGCTCGCCACCGGCCGGCTCCTGTGGCTTGGCGACCTCGGCCTCGCCACCACCGAAGCGCCCGACGACAAGACGAGAAAGGCCCTGGCCAAGAGCAAGACGCCCACCGCGATCCTCCGCAAGCTCGCCGAGAGAAGCAAGACTCCCGTCACCGTCACAACTAAGGGCATCACCATCAAAGGCTTCGGCATGCTCGTCGCCGTCAGCGACACCAGCGCAGGCAAGGCGGAGCCCGGCCGCACCGACTACATACTCATCGGCGGCCCAGTCCAGACGACCATCACCGACACCGACTCCGCCTGGCTCCTTGGCGCGGACGCCTCGCCGCCGAAGGCCAACGGGGAGCCCAAGGCGAAGGCCCCCGACGCTGACGCCCCAGCGAAACAGCCTCCCAGCCCTGTCGTGATCACCTGCCCCGGCCCCCTGGTCCTCCATCGCCAGGACCTCACCGCCGTCTACCACGGCGGCGAGAAGGGCGCCGTGCGCGCCGTGCAGGGCCAACGCACCCTGGCCTGCCGCATGCTGACCCTCGCCTTCCGCACCGTCGCCGACGCCGCGACGAAGCAGACGAAGCCCGACTTCGAGGGCGTCACCGCCCACGGTGACGTGCGGATCGACTCCGGCCAGGACCACGCGACGGCCGACACGGTCGCCTGGCACCACCGCGACGGCTTCGCCCTCCTGGTCGGCGCCCCCGCCGTCATCACCTGGGACAACGGCAACGAGCTGCGGGCAGGCAGCATCCGCCGCAAGACCCTCCGCATCGAGGTCCGCGACCCCAAGGCGGGCAAGGCCAGGGCGAAGGACGTCCTCGATTGGCTCGAGTGCTCCTCCACCCCGGACCACCCCCACAGCGTCTACCTCCGTGCCCGCACCCCTGCCGCCAGCCCCGCCACACCGCCGGAGACACCCCGTGCGCCCGCGCAAGCCCCCGAAGATCGATAGCTACGAGGCAGGGAAGCTCGTCCTCGGCGGCGTCACCCACACCCACGACCTCATCATCCTCCCCGACAGGGTCTTCGCCAACTGGTGGCGCGACGAGGGCCACAGCCTCAGCCCAGGCGACATCGAGCTCGTCTTCCACACCCGCCCCGACCTCCTGATCGTCGGCACCGGCACCCAGGGCCTCATGGACGTCCCCGCCCTCACCCGCTCCGCCATCGCCCGCCACGGCATCGAGCTCGTCGTCCAGCGCACCCCCGATGCCGTCGAGACCTACAACAACCTCCACGACGAGCGCCGTCTCGCCGCCGCACTCCATCTCACGTGCTGATCCCCCCCCAACGGTTGACGCCCCGGAGTCCCGTGGCTATACTCCATCGTGGCAGTGGGCCCGTCCTGGTGACGCAGCGGCGGGGGGTCGCGATGGCCTCGACACGGGCGATGCGGATCCTGGTGGTGGACGACGAGGCGATCGTCCGCAAGAGCTTCGCCCGGGCGCTCGCCGATGATGGCTTCGAGGTGGAGATGGCCGCCGACGGCGAGGCCGCGGCCGGGCTCCTCGACGCCCAGCCCTTCGACCTTGTGATCACCGACCTGCGCATGCCGCAGATGGACGGGCTGGAGCTGCTCCGCCACGTCAAGGAGCGGTACCCGGCCACCGAGGTCGTCATCCTGACGGGCTTCGGCACCATCCAGAACGCCGTGGACATGATGCGGGAGGGGGCCTACAACTACATCACGAAGCCGCTCAACAAGCACGAGCTGCTGCGGATGGCCCGGGAGATCGCCGAGAAGCTCGAGCTGCGGGGCCGCGTCGAGCAGCTCCAGAGCCAGCTCGAGGACCGCTACGGCCTTCACAACCTCGTCGGCCGCTCGCACGCGATGCAGGCGGTCTACGAGCTGATCGAGCGGGTCCGCGACGTGGAGTGCAACGTCGTCATCACGGGCGAGAGCGGCACGGGGAAGGAGCTGGTGGCCCGCGCCATCCACTTCACCGGCCCCCGCGCCGACACGCCCTTCGTCGCGGTCAACTGCGGCGCGCTGCCGGAGACGATCGTCGAGAGCGAGCTATTCGGCCACGAGCGCGGCGCCTTCACAGGCGCGGTGGCCCCCCGCCCCGGCTACTTCGAGACCGCCAGCGGCGGCACGATCTTCCTCGACGAGTTCGCCGAGCTCAGCCCCGGCGCCCAGGTCAAGCTCCTGCGGGTCATCCAGCAGCGCGAGATCACCCGCGTCGGCGCCACCGCCCCCATCCACATCGACGTCCGCATCCTCGCCGCCACCAACCGCGACCCAGAGGCCTGCGTGCACGCCGGCTCGCTCCGCGAGGACCTCTACTACCGCCTCAACGTCGTCACCATCCAGGTGCCGCCGCTGCGGGAGCGTACCGAGGATATCCCCCTGCTGGCCCGCCACTTCCTCGCAAAGCACAGGCCCCGCTACAGCCGCGCGCCCAAGCGCCTCACTCAGGCCGCCCTCGACGCCCTGGTCGCGCACCCGTGGCCGGGGAACGTCCGCGAGCTCGAAAACATCATCGAGCGGGCCGTCACCCTCACCGCCGAGCCCGTGATCGACGCCGGCGATCTTCCCGCCCTCCAGCCGCTCGCCGCGCCCGCGGCCCCGCCCGAAGACGGCATCCCGTTGCCCGAAGCCAAGCGTCGGATCACCGACCGCTACGAGCGGCAGGCCATCGCCTGCGCGCTGCGCGAGACCGCGGGCAACGTGACCCAGGCCGCCAAGGCCCTCGGCATCGCCCGCAGCGCCCTCCAGCGCCTCCTCAAGCGCCACGGCCTCGACGCCGGCGCCTTCCGCCCGTAGCCAACGCTCCGCGGGCGGCCCATCCCCGCGCTCGCCCCGTGTTCCCGCGGCCTGTCCCACGAAGCGTCCCGACGCGCAGGAGCGGCTGACGCGTGTTGCCGGAGTCTCGGACCTGGCCAGGTCCGAGACTCCTCGCGCCTGCCCCGCTCGCTCGGTCCCGTCCCCGTGCTCCCGCGCGGAGGCGGGAGCTTCGAGGCTTTGCGTCGCGGCCTTGCGGAGGTCCGCTGCTCCGCCCACCGACGCCGGAGCGTCGCCGTGGCCGTCCCGACGGAGCATCGGGACGAGTGGGGCGGGGCGCTCTGAGGCGTGGCACGCGCAGCATCGGCCAAGAGAGTCTCGGACCTGGCCAGGTCCGAGACTCCTGGCGCGCGACCCGCTCACTAGCGCCCGTCCCCGGGTCCCTATGCGGGGACGACCCAGATGGGGGTGCTCCAGGCGTAGACGGGGCGGTCTCGGACAAGATGCTTCTGGCGGACCCGAAGATAGGCAACGAGTGGGCAGGCGAAGGGCTCGGTCCAGGTGGCGGCGAAGTCGCGCTGGGCGCTGCCGCGGAGGCCGCGGTCGGGGATCTCCTCGACGAAGGCTGTCTCCCAACCGCCATCGGCGTCGAAGCGGTAGCGGAAGACCTCGATGGCGCAGAGCACGTTCGTGCCGTGGACCTCGAGCGAGAAGGCCAGCTCCTCGCCGGGCTCGGCGGCCAGCTCGGTGCCCATGGGCTGGCCGTTGCAGCGGAAGTCGAGCAGGATCCGCTCGCCGGTGGTGGCGTAGCAGGCGCCCGCCTTCAGGCCGCCGAAGATGGCTTCCCGCGTCAGCTCGGGAGCGTAGACGCCCGTGATGCCGCGATGGGCCTTGCCGGCCTGGCCGAAGTGGTCGTCGCTCGAGGCGATGGTGACGTAGCGCTTGCCGAGGGCCCAGGCGTCGCGCGCGTAGAATGGGCCGCGGCCCGAGATGGTCAGGCGCGTCTCGGGATAGCGGACGCGGTTGGCCTCGTAGGCGAGGGCGTGGTCGGGGTTGTAGTACTCGCTCTGGCCCCAGTGGGAGTAGATCTCGATGAGGCGGGTGCACGGGAAGTAGGGCTCGCGCATGTCCGTCTCGCACGTGCCCGACTGGTGGAGCTGTGAGAGGGCGCCGTGGCGGGCCAGATGCTCGCGCAGGGCGTCCTCGGCCATGGCCGTGTCGCGCACGAAGGTCTCGTCGCTGAACGCGACGTCCAGGTCGGGGTAGTAGACGTTGTGGTGGAACCACCTGCCCTCGACGCCGCCCTCGTAGCCGAGGAGGGTGACGAACCGCCCTGGCTCGTAGTGCTCCCGCGCCCAGCGCTTGATCCGCTCCCATTGCTCGGGCAGGTTGGCGTTGCAGTGGTCGCACACGCCGGCGAAGTCGAGCCCAGAGGCCTCCTTCGCATACTGGTAGGGCTCGTTGCCCACCGCGTCGCCGCTCACGTGGGTGTGGACGTGGATGTCGCCCCAGTAGGGGCCGTCGGGCTCGCGGGTGATGCGGATGGGGTTGGAGACGACGCCCTCCGCCCAGTGGCCGGCGGCGAGCGGATGGCTGCCGAGCAGGCCCGTCGCGACGAGGCGGTGGATGCCCTCGTCGGGCAGCGCGAGCTGGGTCTCGTAGCGCCCTTCGAAGGCGATGCCCTCCTCGAGCGTCCTGCCGCCCTCGATGGCGAGCGCCACGCCGTCGTAGCTCGTGGCGGACACGTTGTCGTACGCGTCGAGCGACACGAGCAGGACGCGGAATGGCTCGCCCGGCCGTGCGCACGAGGGGACGATCAGCCGCTGCCACACAGCGGGGCCGGGCCGGACGCGAAACGTGGGCCACGGCTCGACCGCGACGCCGTCGATGCCGACGCGGAAGTACTCCACCTGGTTCGCCACCCACGGCGTGTGGAGCCCGTTGAACGTGAAGACGACCTCGGCCCCTGCCGGCACGTCGCCGCCCCTCACTGTCGCCAGGACGCGCTGGCCGTGTCGCACGCTGCCACGGGTGTCGGTGATCAGCTCCCGCTTCGCGATCTCGACGTCGAAGGAGACGCCGGACCCGCCGCCGTCGGCCAGCGCGACGCTGACGAACCACGGTGCCGACGGATCCTCGGCCTGGAGCCGCTGGGTGTGGGACTGGCTGACCCGCCACGCGAGGAAGCTGTTGGGCAACTGGCACGCGACGGTCGAGCCCGCGCTCACGTTCTCGCTCGGCCACACGCGCACGCGGACGGTCGTCGGGGTGTAGACGTCGAAGGCCTCCGGCTCGATTGCCACCCTCGCCACAGGTCGCGTCTCGCGGGCTTCCTGCGCCATGTGCGTCCTCTCCTCGGCTGGTCGTCGGTCAACCCAACGGCGCCTCTACCATGACGGGGCCGCCGCCGGCCGTCAAGGCGGCGGGCGGGGCGCATGGCCAGGGGCACGGCCGAGGCCGCGCCCCTGGCAGGTTGGCGTGAGATGTGGGCCGCCGCTCAGCGCTTGGGCGGGGCGGCCTCGCGGACGATGGCGCCGTGGGCGTCGCTGAGGATGAGCAGGGCAAAGCGCTCGACGCGATCGAGCTCGTTGGTGCTCAGCGAGGCGTAGTCGAAGCGGCCACGGAGGTCGGTGTAGCCGTCCTTATAGAAGCGGGCCTGGCGGCTGCCCTTCAGCCTGGCGTAGACCTTCACGTAGACCTTGGGCAGCGGCTTGTGGGTGTCGGCGTGGGTGACGCGGACCTGGCCGTAGTTCTCGATGGTCTGGACGGCCAGGGAGTTCGAGTAGTAGGCCTGCGCCTTGCGGATGCCGGCGGCGACGATCTCGATGAGGACGTTCTTCGTGTGGAACTGCTCGGGCAGTGCCATGGTGTGGACGAGGGTCTTCTCGGGCAGCGTGATGGTCTGGGTCAGGTTGGGCCGGATGTAGGAGAACTGGCCGCTGAACTCCTGGACGAAGGGGTTGCGGGAGAAGAGCAGCTCGACGTCCATGACGTAGTAGTGGACGGTGGCCTCGGCGATGTTCTGGTAGTTGATGGTGATCTGCCTGGCCTCGACCTTGAAGTCGAAGGCGGCCTCCGATGCGGCGAGCTTGGCCTGGGCCTGGTCGCGGTCCTCCTCGTCCACGACGGCGGCGGTCTTGCCCTCGATCTCGTCGAGTTGGGCGGTCATGGCGGCGAAGCGCTTCCGCCAGCGATCGACGGGGTGCTTGGCGTAGCGAGCGGCGATGGCGCGCGCCTCGGCAGGCTTCTCACTGCACAGGGCGAGGTAGGCGGCGCAGTAGTCGTGCTGGATGGCGGTCGGCAGCTTCGCCTTGTCCACTTGGGCGAAGGCATCGAGGGCCTCGGCCACGCGGTCCTGGAGCAGGAGGTAGACGACCACGCTCATCCTGTCCTCGTCGTCGAGCTTCGGCCGGTAGCCGAGGACGCGCATGAGGTGCATGTACTGCTGGTAAAAGCGGTTGTTGACGATCTGGCGGCGCTTGCCGAGCTTGTGGGCGCGGGCGTTGACCAGGGGCCAGTATTCGAGGTGCTGGTAGCTGCGGCGCACGGTGGGGTCGATCGTCACGAGCTTGCAGTCAATATAGTCGCCGCACCGGGCGATCCAGGCGTCGCAGTGCTGGAGATAGGTCCGCAGGGCGGGCAGGACGTTGTGCTTGAGGGCGTAGCTCCAGAGGGTGTGGTTGTAGACGTGGCGCCGCTCGAGGACGGGCAGGAGCCTGGCGAAGAAGGCGGCGTCCTGCACGCGCCAGGCGATCTTCGTCAGGTCCGTGCGCTCGATGTTGTGCTCGGCCAGGTAGGCCAGCACCTGGTCGTCGGTGCCGTTCTGCGAGACCCACTCCCACGAGGTCTTGTCGATCTTCGTGAGCTGCTCGACGACGTGGAAGGAGGTGGGGGCGGCGGCGGCTACGAGCTTCTCCTGCCGAGCTACGTGGACGGGATAGTGGGGGAACTCGCCGGCGTGTGGGAAGTAGAAGTAGTAGTCGAGGGTGTGGGTGCGGTAAGGCTCGATGTCCACGTGGAGGCTGCGGGTGTAGTGGCCGTTGGCGACTGGGATGGCGCCGCGGGGGATCTGGATGAGGATATCGAGCTTGCGGCGGGCCGAGGTGGGGTTGGTGACGACGACGTGGCCGCCGTAGACGGTGTGGACGAGGAACTCGTCGGTGACGTACTTCTCGACCTTCTCATTGCCAACGTGGCGGTAGCGGTCGCCGTGGCGGAAGAAGTTCTGGCTGACCAGGATGGGCAGCTCCTTCTCGGCGCGCTCGGCGGCGCGGATCTCCTTGTGGAAGACGACGACGGGGCTGGCGGCGTCGAGGGAGAAGCGGGTGTCCTTGGCCTCGGTCTTGTGCTCGGCGGCCTCGAAGGGGAGATCGAGCACGGCGAGGGCGCACATCATCTCGGTGAAGTTGCGGGACGCCTCGGCGAGGTGCTCCGAGTAGAAGGGTGTCTTGCCGTCGTGCTGGGCGAGGTCCTCCCAGAAGGCGTTGACGGTCACCAGGGCGCCGTTCTGTTTGGCGATGGGCAGGTGGTAGTAGTTATTCTCGGCCCACTCCTTGGTCTTGTCGAGCTTGCGGTAGAACTGGCGGGCCTTGGCCCTGCGGTTGGCGTCGTCGTCGAAGTATGCCTCGTCCGTCTCCTCCGCCTCCGCCAGCTCCATGTCCCGTGCGGGCGCGTCCTTGGCCTTGTCGCGGCGGGCATCGAGCTTGCGCTCCGCCTTCGCCATCGCCAGCTTCTCAGCCGCCTTCTTCATCGGCGCGGACGGCTTCGGCGCGGGCGGCGGCGCCGGCGTAGCAGCCATGTCGGGCGCTTCTGCGGGCGCGGCGCCCGGGGCGCGGGCGCGGCCGGATCGGCGGAGCTCGGCCAGGCGCTTGAGGCCCTCGGCACGGTGTTGCAGCTTGGCATTCTTCGTGGCGGCCTCGAGGCCGAACTCGTCCGCTGTCTCCAGCGAGCTGCTGCGGATCGCGGTCTTGAACAGGTGGTTGAACCGCTCGACGTCGGGCGGGATCAGCTCGAAGAGCTCGCGCACGTGCCGCGCCATGTGCGGATGCTCGCCCTCGATGCGACGGGCCAGCAGCACCCGCTCGACGACGTTGAGCCGCGCGAAGGCCCACGGCTCCAGATAGCCCCGCAGGTCGTCGCCGAGCAGGTAGTGGTCCAGGAAGGTCTTGTCCTTCTTGTTCCGCAGGTAGGGCTGGACGACCTGCTCGAAGAAGGCGGGGTCCTTGCGGGCGAGGAACAGGTTGAGCTCGTGGCAGGCGTATTTCGAGTAGAGCTCGCTCTTCTCCTCGGGCTTGAGCTTCGGCCAGCGGAGGATGAAGCCGAACTCGACGAGGGTGGCGTTGCCGCTGAGGGTGACGTAGAGCTTATAGACCTTGGCGAGTGTGTCGTAGGCCTCGAACTCCGAGGTGGTGATGTCGGGCAGGACGAACTGCTGGCCCTTGGGGACCACGCTGATCCGCTTCTGCTCGGTGTAGTGCTTGGCCGGGTCGAGCCCCGCGATGAGCCGCAGGTCCTCGTAGTCGGGGGCCTTCTCGGGCAGCGCCAGTTCGCGGTACACGGTGTTCTGGGGGTCCACGGCGACCACGTGGAGCTGCTGCCCGCCGCCGAGCTGTGCCCTCGGGATGGTCACGACGCCGTTCTCGTCGGGCTTGAGGTTGGGGAGGAGTGCAGCGGCCTCGCCGAGGAAGTCGAGGTTGGCGAAGTGGATGGCCTTGACCGCGCTGCCGCGGCTGCCGCGGCCCTCGCCCTTCCTACCGCCGAATGCTCGGCGGCGGACGCTGCGCGCCGCTTCGCCCGGACGAGCGAGCTGCTCGCCCGTCTCGGTGTCGCGCACCGCCCACGGGTTGAGTAGCAGGCTCGGGCGCTGGAGCATGACGCCGGGGAACTTCTGCGCGTACTTCCGCTCGATGATATAGCGGTACTCGTCCCCGATGTCCCGGCCCTCGAGGTAGATGCTCTCCACCTTCGGCACGGTCACCGTCTCCGGCGCGGGGTACGCCACCGCGCTCAGATCCTCATACGGCGGATACTCGGGGAGGAACCGCGTCGCCGCGACGTGCACGCGGGTGAACTTGTTGGCGTTTGCCAGCCGCACCTGGACGGCCTCGTCGGAGGCCGTGACGGCGGCGATCTGGAGGGGCGTCGGCTCGGTGACCTCCAGGTGGCGGACCGCCGAGAGCACGTAGTTGCCCTGCGGCTGGCCGGGGGCGACCCGCACCGGGATCCGCTCGCCAGTGTCCTTGAGCAGCAGGTCGTAGTCGCCGGCTGCCAGGTCGCTGATCTCGACGAAGCCGTCCTTGACGGCCAGCGAGCCGAAGCGGTCCTGCACGAACGTGCTGCCCCGCACCTCGAGCAGGGAGAGCTCGCCGCGCTGGGGCGCCTTGGCCGTGCCCAGGTAGGGCACCCGCAGGGCCTCGCCGACCCGGCCGTGGAGCGCGGCGGCGTAGGCGCACCGGTCGCGCGACGGCGACCACTGGTGCTGCGGGCCGTCCTGCGTCTTGGCGGTAAGCCGTTCGATCTCAGGCAGCGGGCCGAGGTCGATGCGGCCCTTCGCGTCGCTCTGGAGAGTGACGTGGACCACGTCGCGGAAGTCGCGGTGCTTGAGCGTGAGGTTCACCGGCACGTCGGCCCGCGGCTCGCCCGTCTTGCCCAGCACGTCGAGCACGTAGCGGTCGCCCACGTGGCTGAAGAGCACGTCGGCGATCTTGTCGCTGCGGTCGATCCCGTTGAGCTGGAACGTCTTGCGGACCGCCAGGTCCTGCTTCTTCCCCTGGCTGAGGTTCTGCACTTTCGCCTTGAGGGTGAAGGTGATGGAGGCGAGGCCGGCTGGGACGGCGAACTCGTAGGTCGCCTCGCGGCCCTCCTGGAGCTTGAAGTCGGCGATCTCCTTCGTCGTCCTCACCCCCTCGCGGTCAACCGACGTGATCACCAGCGTCGGCTCCTCGAGCACCTTCAGCGTGACCGGCATGCCGTGGAGGGAGAGGGACGGGCGGACGAGGACGGTGGCCTTCTGACGCTTGATGAGCGCCTCGCGACTCACGTGGATGCCCGCCGTCAGGCTGTACTGTTCGGCCTTATGGTCGAAGCGCTCGAGGGTGGCGAACTTGCCGTGGACCAGGATTACGGGCTGCGAGCGCGGGTTGTTCGAGAAGGGCACCGTAATCGTCCCGTCCTCGTCTGGCGTGTAGTGGTGGCCCGCCAGCCAGAGCGTGGCGTCCTTGAGCGGGCGATTGGACTCGTCGAGGATGGTGAAGACGTGCCCCGCGGTGGAGACGCGGGAGAGGTACTGGAGCCGTCCCTTGCGGATCAGCGCGCGGGAGGAGCGGCCGGAGCCGATGAACTCGATGATGTAGTTGCCCCGCTGGGCGAGCATGGGGAACTCAAATGTGCGCTTGACGCGGCGCAGCGGCGGGACGTTGTAGGTGTGGGTCGCCTCGTGGTTGGCGACCAGGCCATCGAGGTTGATGCCTGTGTGGACCTCGCGGCCGGTGGTGCGGTAGTAGCTCAGCGAGTTGAGCTCGAAGACCTTGACCAGCAGGGTCTTGACGTTCTTGACGTAGAGGTCGAGGACCACGGGCTCGTCGGTCGTGAAGGTCGTCTTGCTGGTGAAGGCGAAGTCGAGGTCCACCCTCTCCTTGAGCCGCTGGTACATGGCCGGCGGCAGCATCGAGTACCACTGTTCCATGTCGCCCACGCCGTTGACGATCTTCGCCTCGGCGAACACGTGCTTGAGATAGGTGTTCTCGATGAAGCGCGCGTAGGGCTGGAAGGAGTCCTCGGTGGTGAAGTAGTGGAGGAGGTAGCTGCGGACCAGCGGCTCGTCGTTGCCGACCCGCGGCAGGAGGGTCACGCTGCGGTAGTCGGCCTGGAGGTTGGCCCGGTAGCGGCGGTTCTCGAGCTGGTTGGCCCACTTCGGCTCCAGATACCCCACGTTGCGGGGGATCTGGATGTAGGCCATGAACCGAGGCTTGTCGTACACCCCCTGCTCGCGATCGTGCACCAGCCGCTGGTACAGGATATGGGCCTTCAACGAGTTGTGGACCGGCGCGAGCCGCGAGACGAAGGCCCAGAGCCGGTCGAGGTATGCCTCGCGGGCCTTGGGGTCGTGCTGCCAGTCCTCGTCGGGCGCCGGGCGGAGCTTGGTGAGATAGGTGTGAACGAAGTTCGTGTTGGTCAGCAGATCGGGCTTGCGCCTGGCGCACTCGTCGAGCTGGGGCAGAAGCAGGAGGCGATGGATCGGATGGGAGCCGAATCCGCGGCTGTGCTGGTAGTTGAGGTCGTCGATGACGAGCTGAACCAGGTTCGGCAGGTCGGGCCGCTTGAGGCGGGCCAGAAGGTGCCGCCGGCGGTTCGGGTCGAGCGCGAGGGTCGCCGCGTACTCCAGCGCGCGGTCCTCGAAGCCGTTGACGGTCCCACCGTGGCGGGCCAGGGCGATCTTGGTCAGGGTATCGCGGCTGATCGCGTTGGGGTCGAGGCGGGTCGGGAGCTTGGGCTTCTGGCCCATGACCTGGCGCTGGTGGTTGAAGTGGACGTTGAGCTGGCGGCGGATGTATTCGAGGGACTTGCGGGGGTCGGTATCGTAGCGCAGGAGGGCCTGGCGGTTCTCGATCTCGACGACCCGCGGGGTGCGGTTATGGCGCTTGATCCAGAGCTTGAGCATGCGATCCACGTCGTCGAGGCGGCCCTGGTTCTGATAGTGGAGGCAGTGATAGAAGTAATAGTCCTCGGTCCCCGGGATGAGCTGCTTGAGGACCTCCGCACGATCCTTGGCCAGCGCGAAGTCCTCCGGGAAGCCGATCTCGCCCGCCCCGGCCGCCATCGCGGCAGCCAGCAGGGCCACCATCGCCACCCCCAGCATTCGTCGGCTCATCGCGAGCTCCTTTCTGCCCAGCGCAGGAACACTCCCTACACGCGCCCCGGACCGCCACGGCCGGGCCACACCTCTCCCGTAGTCTGACGAGTTAGGTACACCCTGTCAATGAGTATAGACGCCGGATCACCCGGAAAGTTCCCGCCCAGCGGCGACGGGGCTCTGACGCCGCGCCGGGTGCCCAAATCATGGACAGGTGCGGGAGTGCCGTGTACACGATCTGGACAAGCCGCCCCCACCCAGAGGGCCTCCTGGCCGGCTGCTTGCGCGGTAAGCCGTAGCCACGGTGTTTCTTAGGCCAGGCCCGCGCACGTCACAGACCCAGAGCCTGGCGGGCGGCACGGCGTTTGCTCTGTCGGGGCCGCCGGACAAGGTGATCTGCCCGAAGCCCGAAAAGGAGCCTCTTCGCCGCATCGCGAGTGCCGCCGCCGTGGACCCGTGTTAGGAGAGCCGCCTGCCACACCCTTGCCGGCCCGCCGCATCGACGCCGGCGGGCCGGCACCGTCTTACTGGCTGTGCTGAGGCGTGGCGAGACCCTCTGCGAGCCGCCCGCGCTGAGCCGCGCCGAAGGGCGGCCCCGCGGGCATCGGGCCGTCCGAGACAGGTTGGACCCGGGCTGGGCGGCCCGCAGGCCGCCTGTGGCGGAGTTCTAGAACTCCGCCACAGGCGGCGCCCCACACCACCGCCGCGCCACCCTGCCCCCGTCACCCACGCAGAGGGCGTCGGCTCTGTCCGAGATCTGCCCCCGAGGCCCGGGACGCAGGGCAGAGCGCAGCGCCCGTCCTCCGCTGTGCGAGGACCCTGTCCTGGGGCTCGGGGACATCGCTCTCGGCATGCCCGTCCGGTTACCCGTGCTGGGTCGGGCGCTTGATCCCCCGCGTCGCTTCGGCTATCCTCGGCGCGCCGGGAGCCCTCTTGCCAGGAGTCTCGACCGTGGCCCAACCCCATCGCAAGCCCGTGAGGGAGAGGTCTCCTCGTCCGCCGGGCGCCGCCGCCGTGCTCGCCGTGTTGCTGCTGGCGGTTGCCGTGCCCGCCTGCGCGCCCTTCTATGCCGAGCCGGACCCCGAGACGGGCATCGCTTACGTGATGGGCCAGTTGCGGGCGGAGGTGGAGGGCGAGGTCACCCAGGTCGCGGCCGCCACGGAGCTGGCGTTCCGCAAGCTCCAGATCCGCGAGCGGTTCACCGAGGTATCCGGCCTTGATGCCGAGATCATCGGCCGCTCTGGCCGCGGCAAGGCTGTCACCGTCACCATCCGCCGGACCGGCCCCACGACCAGTGCGGTGCGCATCCGTATCGGCAGGTTCGGCGACTCCGCCCTGAGCCGAGCCCTCCTCGACGAGATTCGGGGCCAGCTCGTCGCCGCTGGAGCTGCGCCGCCTCCTGAGATCGCGCCGCAGTAGGCCCGCTTCGGGCTCATTCCATTTGACAATCGCGGCCGTTTCGGGCACAATAGGGCCACTTCATCGGGGCGTGGCGCAGCTTGGTAGCGCGCTTGAATGGGGTTCAAGAGGTCGCTGGTTCGAATCCAGTCGCCCCGACCATTAGCATTCCTGGACTTACGGCAGCGAGCAAGCGAAAGGAGAGCGTGCGGGTAACACGGATGGCTTACCTGTACCGCAAGCGCGGTCACTGGTACGTCGCCTACCGCACGCCGGAAGGCTGGAAAAGAAAGAGCCTGAAGACGAAGAAGAAGGCGGAGGCGGAGCAAGCGCTCCCCCGATTCCGCCGGCGTGAAGCGGTCGAGGACGCGCCGCCTGACTCCCGCACCTCCCTGTCTGATTTCTGCTCTTACTACTGCGAACACCGTCGGCAGCACCGCGTCTCACCTGCAACGATCAAGAGCGATCTCTTCCTGATCAAACACATGTTCCGCACGGCAGGTCAGTGGGGGTTCCTCCCCGAGAACCCCGGTGGTGGCATCAGGCCACCCAAGGTCGCAGACACGCGCAAGAGCCGAGCGCTGACGGAAGACGAGGTAGAGGCGCTGCTCGTTGCTGCGGAAGGGTCCCCCATCAGGCCCCTGATCGTACTGGCCGACCAGGCCCCTGGCTGAGCGGCGACTGGCTTCGAGAAGACGCGAACGCACAGGAGGGTCGGACGGGGGCCGTCACGAGGAGGCCCCATGGCACCATATGCGCAGCAAACCACCCTGTTGCGGCGACTCCCGCCCAAGGAGTAGCACCCTGTAGCCCTGCCGGGCACCCGCTTGCGGTCTGGTGTCTAACGTGACAGGGTGCTTGTTGACAGCCGCCCCTTCCACGCCTATCGTTCTTCTGTCCGCGCTGGGGACAAGCCCCGCACAGTTCCATGGAAGGCGCATCATGAGAACACTGGAGAAGCGGCTGAGAGAGGCCCTGGCCGCATGCAGCATGTTACTGGCACTTCCTCTGAGCGCCCATGCCTGGGAACCCAACATCACGGATTTGGACAAGGCAATCAAGGCCGCCGATTTCACCGGATACCTTACGGGCCTCTCTGCGTGGCTGAATGCAAAGACACCCGGCGACCCAGCTCGCATCTCGCGAGCAAGTCTTGAAGCCCTGCTCAGGGATCCGGTCTTCGCAAGGGCCCTCGCCCAGCGGCAATTCCTTTCCAGAGTCGGCACCGACGAGCTGGCCGCTTTCGCGAGGGCCGATGAATCCAACAGGATCTTCCTGGCCTGGGTCCTGCGAAGCACCGAGGCCATGGAGGGCTGCCTTGACGGTGTGACGCCGGTGGGACTGAAGCAGAGAGCAGCTCACAGTTACAGGATCCCCGTTGGGTCCCTGGGCATCTGGAAGAGGATCTTCGACGCCGATCCGGAATCGAGAAGGGGCATTTATTTGCGGCTTGCCATCGCGGTCGGGCAGAGTCCCCCCGGCACCGGCAACCGAGGTGCCGGCCAGGCGAAGAAGCCCGCGGACCCCGTCGCTCGCTACAAGCACTACAAGGCGGCACACAAGAACAAGGAACTGGTTCCCAGTTTCGACGATTGCTCCGTCTGGGAGTATCGACAGATCGTATCGTCCAACGCATCGAACGAGGACCTGGCCTGGGCGAGGGAGATGATCTGCACCTGGCGGCCTGATCTGAGAATGAGCGAAGCGGTCGTCAATTCGACAAGCGAGGTGTGGCGCAGGAACTCACCGATTCCCTACAACGACACGTTCAAGAACGTGCTGGCTGGCGGCGGGAAATGCGGGCCAAGGTCGTCGTGGGCCGTGTTCATATGCCAGGCGTTCGGCCTCCCGGCCATTGGGGTGCGCCAACCCGGGCATGTCTGTGCCACGTACAAATCGGCCCATCCTGAATGCGAGCCTCAGCCCGGAGCTGCCTGGAAGGTCGTCTATGGCAGGGGATGGGGAGTGTCGAAGGTGATGGGACTCTCTGGCCCCGACTTCATCAAGGGAGTAACCGCGCGTACGTACGCAAGCACATTCATGCAGGTCGAGCGTCTGCGGTGGCTCGCATCAGCGCTTACTTCCGAAGAGCGGGCGGCGGCGGTCATGGACGTCGCCGAGGAAGTCGGGGACGAAATCCCGACAATCGACGTGGTTCCGTTAGACTCGAGGCCCGACGACAAGACGGTCCTCAGGTCGTTCGAGTGCCCGCAGAACATCGCCGACTTCTACGGATCGCGCGTGAGAGGGTTCCTCCACCCGCCCGGGACTGGCGAATACGTGTTCCGCATCGCGAGCGATGACGACGGGGACCTCTTCCTGAGCCGGGATGGGACCCCCGCGAACAAGCGGCTTATCGCCCACGTCCGCGGGTGGACCGCGAGCAGGCAGTTCGACAAGCTCTGGACGCAGACGTCCAAGCCCGTCCGCCTCGAGGCGGGCAAGCGCTACTA
>CAZDNN010000068.1:15277-17465 GCA_964506385.1 uncultured Planctomycetota bacterium | reverse complement strand
AACCGCTCGACCATGTTGAGCCAAGAGGCCCCAGTCGGCGTGAAGTGGATGTGCCAGCGTGGACGCTTTGCCAACCGGCGTTGGACCTTCGGCGTCTTGTGGGTGGCGTAGTTGTCGAGGATGAGATGGACCTCGAGGTCCCCGGGGACCTCCGTCCCGACCCGCTTGAGGAACTTGAGGAACTCCTGATGCCGATGGCGGCGATGACAGGCCCCGATGACCTCGCCCGTCGCGATGTTGAGGGCAGCGAACAGCGAGGGCGTCCCGTGTCGAACGTAGTCGTGCGTGCGGGCCTCGGGGAAATCCATGTCCATGGGCAGCAGCCGAGTTGCTCCTCAAGCGGATACATGGCAAACTAAGGAGTCGTGTTCCCGACGACCCGAGGCCCATCGCATCAGGAAAGGACCTGTCATGGCCGAGTTCGCACCGACCCTCGCATCGCTGCTGGACTATGAGTGCCCGAGGTGGTTCCGCGACGCCAAGTTCGGGATCTACCTGCATTGGGGCGCCTACTCCGTCGCCGAGCGGGCCGAGTGGTACGTCCGGCATCTCTACATGGAGGGGCATCCCGACTACCTGCACCACTGCCGGACCTACGGCCACCCGTCGGAGTTCGGCTACAAGGACCTCATCCCACTCTGGAAGGCCGAGCGCTGGGATCCCGACGGCCTGGTGGCCCTCTTCAAGCGGGCGGGAGCGAAGTACTTCACGCCCTGTGCCGTCCACCACGACAACTTCGACCTCTGGGACTCGCGGCACCACCGCTGGAACTCCGTGAACATGGGGCCGAAGAAGGACATCACGGGCCTCTGGCGCGAGGCGGCGCTGAGGCACGGCCTCCGCTTCGGCGTCACCACACACCTCGCCCGCAGCTATAGCTGGATGAACACCTCCAAGGGCGCCGACAAGTCGGGGCCGAAGCGCGGCGTGCCCTACGACGGCAACGACCCCGAGTACCGCGACCTCTACCACGAACCCCACACCGACATGGACCGCCGCCAGCCCTTCAACGCCCCCGAGAGCTGGCGCAGGCAATGGGCGGCCCGCATCAAGGACCTCATCGACCACTACCACCCCGACCACCTCTATTTCGACGGCGCCATCCCCTTCCGCGGCCAGGACGAGGGTCGGACGGGGATGGAGGTGGTCGCCCACTACTACAACCACAGCCTCGCCCGGCACGACGGCAGCCTCGAGGCCGTGATGTGCATCAAGCGCGTCGGCGGCAGCCACGGCCTCTACGCGGACGGCGTGGCGACGCTGGACATCGAGCGCCGGCGCGCCGATGAGATCCTCGCCGACCCCTGGCAGACCGACACCTCCATCGGCCCCTGGGGCTACCGCGCGGGCGCAACGTACCGGCCCGTGCAGGAGCTCGTCCACGAGCTGGTGGACATCGTGAGCAAGAACGGCAACGTCCTGCTCAACGTCCCGCCGAGGGCCGACGGCACGCTCGACGACGAGACCGTCGCCCGGCTCGAAGGCATCGGCCAGTGGCTGGACGTCAACGGCGAGGCGATCTACGGCACCCGGCCGTGGCTGACCTTCGGCGAAGGCGACCTGCGGTTCACCCGCAAGGCCGGCAAGCTCTACGCCACGGCGCTCTCGTGGCCGGCGGCGGGCGAGACGCTGAACGTTCGGTCGCTGGCCTGTGCCGACGGCGTCGGCCCGATCGCGCAGGTCACGCTGCTCGGCGGCGACGGCACCCTGCGCTGGGGGCAGGATCAGGACATGCTGCGCATCGTGATCCCCGAGACGCTCCCGTGCGACCACGCCCTGAGCTTCCGCGTCGAGTTCGCGGACGGCGCCGCATAGAGGCGACCACTGGCAGGTCCTCAAGGGCAGCGAGGACGGCGTCTACAAGGACTGGTGGCTGGAAGCCGAGGCCCGTGCCGCCCCCATGAGCCTGGTAGCGGAAGCTCCGCTTGCGCACGATCGGGGGCTGGGGGTACAACGGTGCAGGGATCGATGGAATCCCGGCGGCTCGCCCGAGCGAAGGAGCCTCGCGAATGACGTCGCAGATTGCGTGGCCGTGGCGAGTGAGCCGAGGCCCGGTCGCCCTGATAGCCGGCCTCGCCAGCCTTCACGCGTGGGCCGCCGGGGCACGAGGCGCTGAGGCCGAGCAGATCATCCGGGCCTCCGGCGTCCAGGGCGGCCTCGTCGTCCACCTTGGCTGCGGCGACGGCAG
>CAZDNN010000068.1:0-15177 GCA_964506385.1 uncultured Planctomycetota bacterium | reverse complement strand
GATCCGGGGAACATCGAGAAGGCGCGCGAGCACATCAGGCCAAAGGGCCTCTACGGGAAGGTGTCGGTGAACACCTTCGACGGCGAGCACCTGCCCTATGTGGACAACCTTGTGAACCTGCTCGTGGCGGACGAGCTCGGCGACGTGCCGATGGCCGAGGTGATGCGCGTCCTGGCGCCGCTGGGTGTCGCGATGATCGGCAGCAGGAAGACGGTGAAGCCGTGGCCCGCGGAGATCGACGAGTGGCCGCAGTATCTCCACGGCGCGGACAACAATGCCGTGGCGCACGACACGGTCGTGGGCCCGCCGCGGCATCTCCAGTGGGTCGGCGACCCTGTGTGGAGCCGGTCCCACATGGCGATCCCGACGGTCGTCAGCATGGTGTCGTCCAGAGGGCGGCTGTTCACCATCGAGGACACTGCCACGACGGCGAACCCCTTCCTCCCGGGCCGGTTCGCCCTCGTCGCGCGCGATGCATTCAATGGGGTTGTGCTTTGGAGGCACTCGTTCCCTGACTGGGAGCCCGTCACGCGCTACGTCAAGGACATCGCCGTCCAGCTCCAGAGGCGGCTGGCGGCCATCGGCGACACCGTCTACTGCACGCCGGGGCTGGATGCGCCACTGACGGCGTTCGACGCGGCGACGGGCAAGGTCGTCAGGACCTACAAGGGGACGAAGCGGACGCAGGAACTCGCCTGCGCCCAAGGTGTGCTCTACCTGGTCATCGGCGACAGGATGAACAGCGCCCGCTACAACATCGTGAAGAAGCAGGCGAGCAAGGGCCGCAGCCTCGGCGGCTCCGACCCGCAGGCGCCCTTCGACGGGACAGGCTTCCGGCGCGCCTATGCTCGCGAGACGCCGGACCGCGCGGACCCGACCTGCGCGATCGTGGCCATCGAGGCGGAGTCGGGCAAGCAGCTCTGGAGGACGGGCGACCTCCACGGCTACACCGGCTGCTCGCTCGCCGTACGGGGGCAGGTGGCCGTCTACCAGACCAGCGGGGGCCTCTTCTGCCTCGACCGCAGGACCGGCAGGAGACTCTGGAGCGTCGAGAAGGCGATCCAGGGCGGCGACGGCACCGAGGCCAACACCGTCGTCCTCTCCGCCGACGCCGTCTACGCGCAGGAAGGGAGGTCCCTGCACGCCTACGCCCTCGCCGACGGCTCGGAGAAGTGGTCGGCCCCGATCGCCGGCAACTACGAGAAGTCGGCCGACCTCTTCCTCGCCGCGGGCGCCGTATGGACGGGAGGCAGCAAGCAGCCGACAAGCCACGATCCCGAGACAGGCAAGCAGCTCGTCGTCATCAAGCAGCGCATGGTCGGCCCGATGGGCCACGACCGCTGCTACCGCAACTTCATCACCGACCGCTTCTACATCAACAGCAAGACCGGCGGCGCCGACTTCTGCACGCTCGACGGCAAGGCTGAGTTCCCCAACCACTGGACCCGCGGGACATGCGGCATGGGCGTCCTCCCCTGCAACGGGCTCCTGTACACGCCCCCTTACTCCTGCCAGTGCAGCATCGGGGCCATGATCGAGAACTTCAATGCCCTCTACACCGAAAAGGGCCTCACGTCCTCCGGCCAGAACATCCACGTCGGGAGGAAGCCCCGCCTCGTCAAGGGCCCCGCCTTCGCGCAAATCGGCAATCGGCAGTCGGCAATCGGCAATCCCCACGACTGGCCGACGTACAGGCACGACGGGACCAGGGGCGGAGCAACGGCGTCGAAGGTCGCGGCCCGGCTGACGCGCCGCTGGGAAGCGAAGCTCCAGACCAGACCGAGCGCACTGGTCATCGCGGACGGCAAGGTGTTCGTGTCGGCCATCGACGCGCATACCCTCTATGCATTGGACGCCGCCACGGGCACAGTGGTCTGGGACTACGTCGCCGGGGGCCGCGTGGATTCGCCCCCGACGTGGCACAGAGGGCTCGTCCTGTTCGGCTCCAGGGACGGCTGGGTGCATTGCCTCAGGGCCTCGGACGGGGCGCTGGCCTGGCGGTTCAAGGATCTGCCGGACAGGCTCATCGGCGCCTTCGGCCAGCTCGAATCGGCCTGGCCCGTATGCGGCAGCATCCTTGTGCACAAGAACGTTGCCTACTTCGCCGCAGGAAGAAGCTCCTTCCTCGACGGCGGCATCTTCCTCTACGGCCTGAATCCCCAGACGGGCCAGGTGGTCCACAGCCGACGGGTCTACGGCCCATTCGACAAGGCCACGGGGTTCCCGGCCACGAGCAACGCGGGCTCGAAGGCCGACATCCTGGTGACCGACGGGCGCCTGCTGTACATGAGGCACAGGGCGTTCAGCCCTGACCTCACGGCCGCCGCGGCCCGTCTGCATCTGCTCCCGTCGGCAGGCTTCCTCGACCGCACGCCCCAGCACAGGACGTACTGGACGATCGCCGCGGGGTTCGCGGGCAAGACCGCGGTCAGGGGCGCGTCCGGCGATATCCTCGTGACGGACGGGAAGGACATCTACGAGGTGCAGGGCTTCCCGGTGCAGCGCCACTCCTACTTCGACCCGCGCGTGAGGGGCTACAGGCTGCTCGCGGGGACCCTGCCGGCAAGCCGCGGCCCCGCAGCGGCGCCGGCGGGCAAGAAGAAGCGACGGGGGCGCGGCGCCGCAGCGGCCAGGCCAGTGCCCAGGTGGAGCATCGATGTCCCCCTCGCCGGCAAGGCGATCGTCCTGGCGGGCGACGTCGTCTTCGTCGCAGGCACGCCGGCATACTTCCCCCCCGACCATCCCGCCGAGAAGTACGAAGCGGCCCACGCAGGCAAGCTCGGAGGCGTGTTGTGGGCCGCCTCCGCCACCGATGGCAGGAAGCTGGCCGAGTACAAGCTGCCTGCCGCGCCGTGCTGGGACAGCCTGGCCGTGGCGCAGGGAAGCCTGTTCGTGTCGCTCGGGGACGGCACAGTGCAATGCTGGCGTGAGCACCCAGAAGGAGACTAGCGCGGTGCGCTCTCATTCACTCAGGGTGCTCGTGGCGGGCGCGCTGCTCGCCGCCATCACGCTATCGGCGGGCGCCGGCGAGGCGGCGGCGATCCTCGAGGCCAGTGGCGTCAAGGGCGGCCTCGTGGTCCATCTGGGCTGCGGCGACGGCAGGCTCACCGCCGAGCTCGGCGCCAATCCACGCTTCCTCGTGCACGGCCTGGCCACCAACGCGAAGGACATCGGCGCGGCGAGGCAGCACATCACGTCGCGGGGCCTGTACGGCCGGGTCTCGGTGGAGATCTTCGATGGCAAGCGGCTGCCGTACGTCGATGGCCTGGTGAACCTGCTGGTGGCGGAGGAGCTGCGCGACGTGCCGATGGCCGAGGTGATGCGCGTCCTGGCGCCGCGCGGCGTGGCGATGATCGGCGGGAAGAAGACGGTCAAGCCCTGGCCAGAGGCGATCGATGAGTGGACACACTTTCTCCACGGCCCGGACAACAACGCTCTGGCCGATGACCGCGTCGTGGGGCCGCCGCGGCACATGCAGTGGCTGGCCGGACCGACGTGGACGCGGCACCACCACTCCGACAAGGGCACGAACCCAACCGTCCGCGCGGTCGTCTCGGCTCGGGGGCGGCTCTACTACATGGTCGATGAGGCCGGCACGTCGGACATGAAGGTACCCGCCCGCTGGTTCCTCGCGGCGCGCGACGGGTTCAGCGGCGTCTTGTTGTGGAAGAGGCCGCTCGAGGTCGAGAGATTCGAGCGCCGCCTCGAGCAGATGTGGCGCACGGTCATCGCCGCCGCCGACCGGGTCTATGCCCCACTCGGCGCGGGGCAGCCGCTCAGTGCGCTCGACGCTGCCACTGGCGACGCGATCAGGGCCTACCCGGGCACAGAGGGATTGCAGGAGGTGATCAAGGACGGGAACGCCCTCTTTGTCGTGACCAGGGACGGGGGGCTTCTTGCGCTACAGAGCGATTCGGGCAAGGCCCTCTGGCGGTGGGAGCCGGGCGAGGAGGGGGCCATCGTGCGGCTCACCCTGGCCGCATCGGGCGGCAGGGTCTTCGTCAAGACCGACAGGGGCGCCGTCTGTCTCTCGGCGGACGAGGGCAGGCCATTGTGGCGGACCCCGCTCGAAGGCCCCAGGAAGAAGGTCAGGCTCCGATACCCCCACGAGAGGCTGATCGTCAAGGACGGCGTGGTGCTCTGCTCATACGGCGGCAACGACCCGAAGAGCCTCGACCGAGACAAGTATGAGTATCTTGGCTCACACCCCCGCGTCCGCGAGTATGGCGGGAAGCTGGCCGCGTTGTCCGCCAAGGACGGCCGCGTGCTGTGGCGCAGCCCTTACATGCCTGGGCTGGAGAGCACGCCCGGCGAGATCTACATCGCCGACGGCGTCGTCTGGCTCGGCCCCGACTTCGCCCGGCCCCGCGACCTGCACACCGGTGCCGTCAAGAGGACGCGAGCCGTGATCGAGCGGCTGTGGACCGACGGCCACCACTACCGCTGCTACCCCGGGAAGGCCACCTGCCGCTACGCCATCACCGCCAAGCGCGGCATCGAGATGATCGACCTGGCGGGGGAGAACCACTCGCGCAACAACTGGGTGCGCGCGACCTGCCGCGTCGGCGTCACCCCCTGCAACGGCCTCCTCTACGCCCCGCCGCACTCCTGCGGCTGCTACATGGAGGCGCAGCTCTACGGCTTCTGGGCGCTGGCGCCGGAGGCGCGGTTCCGGGTTCCAGGTTCCGGGTTCCGGGGGGACCGCCTCGAAAAGGGAAGCGCCTACCCCGCAAGCCCGAAACCTGTAACCCGGAACCCGGAACCACGCGATTGGTGGACCTATCGGGGGGACGCGGCTCGCTCGGGCTCGACGACCTCGTCGCTGCCGGCGACGCTCAAGGCGCGCTGGCGCGCGGACCTCGGCGGACGCCTGAGCGCGCTCACCGTGGCCGACGGCACGCTGCTCGTCTCGCAGGTCGATGCCCACACGGTCCATGCGCTCGACGCGGCGAGCGGGGAGGCCCTGTGGCGATTCACGGCTGGCGGCCGCGTGGACTCGCCGCCGACGCTCTACCGGGGGCTCGTGCTGTTCGGCTCGCGCGACGGTTGGGTGTACTGCCTTCGCGTGGCCGATGGCGCCCTGGTCTGGCGGTTCCGCGCGGCCCTCAGGACGCTCAACGCGGTGGCGTATGAGCAGGTCGAGTCGCTCTGGCCGGCGCACGGCAGCGTGCTCGTGAGCGGCGGCATCGCCTACGTGGCCGCAGGGCGGTCGTCGTACCTCGACGGCGGCATCGCGCTCTACGGCCTCGACCCCGCGACCGGCGCGGTCCGGTGCACGGCCCGCCTCGCCAGCGAGCACACGGGCGCCCTCGACCCGCCGCCCGATGCCGAGCGGGGCAAGATGGCGGCGAAGATCCGGCAGAACGCGACCGACTACAAGACGTTCCTGGCGCCCGATCGCAGCGACGCCTTCTCCATGCGCGGGGCGCTGACCGACGTGATGAGCGCCGCCGGCGGGTCGATCTTCATGCGCCACCTGCGCTTCGACCGCGGCCTCGCGCCGCAGGAGGAGAAGCGCCCCCACCTGTTCTCGACCACGAGCCTGCTCGACAGCGCGGAGCACCACAGGTCGTACCTCGTGCTCGGCACCGGCGACTTCAGCCGCACCCCGGTCGCCTACCCCTGGATCCTGCGCGCGAGCATCGCCGTGCCCTACGGCCTCGTGCTGGCGTTCGACGGCACGACCGTATGGGGCGTGCATCGTGTCGGGAGGCGCGAGAGCACCGACCACTACGCCGTCTTCGCCGCGCCGCGGCCCGACCCTGCGCGCCAGGAGAGCCTGCTGCCCGACTTCGCGACGCGGGCCGGCAAAAGAAAGACGGCTGGGCTCTCGTGGTCCGTCAGGCTGCCCCTGCGGCCGAGGGCGATGATCCGAGCCGGCGGCGCCCTCTTCATCGGCTGCGAGCAAGGAGAAGGTGGCGCGCTGCGGGTGGTGTCCTGCAAGGACGGCGCGACCGTGGGCACCGCGCCGCTCGATGCGCCCCCTGCCTGGGACGGCATGGCCACGGCAAGGGGACGGCTCTACATCGCGCTGCGAAGTGGCAGCGTGGTCTGCATGGGGAGCGACTGATCCGGGAACGCAAGCGAGGGGTACCGACATGACGCGATGGAAGGCATGTGCAGCTCTGGCGTGTCTCTTGCTCGGCTGTGGCGCGGCACACGCCGCGGACGCGAAGCAGATCCTCCAGGAGGCAGGCGTCCAAGGCGGCCTCGTCGTGCATCTCGGCTGTGGCGACGGGCGGCTCACGGCCGCCCTGTGCGCCAACGAGCGCTACCTCGTGCACGGGCTCGACAGCGCGCCGGAGCGCGTCGCCGCCGCGCGCAGGCATATCCTGTCGCAGGGCCTCCACGGCCAGGTATCCGTCGAGGCGTTCGACGGCAAGCACCTGCCGTACGTGGACAACCTGGTGAATCTGCTCGTCGCGGAGACGCTGGGCGACGTGCCGATGGCCGAAGTGATGCGCGTCCTCGCCCCGCGCGGCGTGGCGATGATAGGCGGGAAGAAGACGGTGAAGCCCTGGCCAGGAGATATCGACGAGTGGACGCACTTCCTGCACGACGCCTCGGGCAATGCCGTGGCGAAGGACCAGCGCGTCGGCTCGCCCCGACGGATCCAGTGGACGGCTGGCCCGAAGCGGACGCGCGACCACGACGCCCTGGCGAGCATGAGCGCCATGACGACCAGCGCGGGGCGGCTCTTCTACATCTTCGACGAGGGGCACACCTCGCTGATGCACCGGCCGCCAAAGTGGCGGCTCGTGGCGCGCGACGCCTTCAACGGCGTGCTGCTGTGGAAGCGCGAGATCCCCACCTGGGTGACCCACCTGTGGTACTTCCGCTCGGGGCCGGCCCAGCTTCCCCGCAGGCTCGTCTCCGTCGGCGACCGCGTGTACGTCACCCTCGGCCTCGACGCGCCCGTCTCCGCGCTCGACGCCGCGACGGGCAAGACGCTTCACACCTTCGCCGGCTCCGAGAAGACCGAGGAGATCATCTGCCACAACAACACGCTCCTGACGGTCGCCGGCGACCCAGCCATCCTCGACGACGAGGCCCCAAAGGTCTACGGCTACTGGGAGCTCAGCGTCAAGCGGAAGCCGACCGTCGCCAAGGCCATCATCGCCTACGCCGCCGACACGGGCAAGATGCAGTGGAAGAAGACCGGCGAGAACCTGGCCCGCCTCGCACCACTCTCGCTGTGCGCCCTCGGCGACAAGGTGTTCTTCCTGGATGGTGAGAGCCTGCATTGCGTCCGCCTGGCCGACGGCGGGGAGTTGTGGCAGGCGCCCTTCCCCACCGAGGGACTCTTCCTGCGGAACTACGCCCCGACCGTCGTCGCCTGCGACGGCGTGGTGATGTGCCTGACCTGGGACCGCCTCCACGCCTTCTCGATGGCCGACGGCAGGAAGCTCTGGGAGCACAAGGGCTCGATCGGCTTCGCCTCGCCTGGCGACCTCTTCGCCATCAAGGGCCTCGTCTGGACCAACCCGCACACGGCCTCCATCTGGCGGGGCAACAGGCTCGGCAAGGACGGGAAGATCAAGACGGGCATCCCCATCCCCAGGGACGAATTCATCGGCGACAGCGCGAAGGAGCTCTGGGGCGTCGATCTCCACACGGGCGAGGTGAAGAAACGCCTGCCGCGCGGCAAGCTGCTCCCCGGCGGCCACCACGCCCGCTGCTACCGCAACAAGGCGACCGTGAAGTACCTGATCTGCGGCCGACGCGGCCTCGAGTACATCGACCTCGTCGGCGACGACCACGTGAACAACTGGTGGGTGCGCGGCCTGTGCCAGTACGGGGTCATGCCTGCCAACGGCTACATCTACGTCCCGCCCGACCCCTGCCAGTGCTTCAACCTCATCAAAGTCAACGGCTTCTACGCGCTGGCCGCCACCAGCTCGCTGGACGGTGCGCCTGCCGCCGGCAGGCCCGCGCTGGAACGAGGCCCCGCCTACGCCGACGCCGCGAAGCACGAGGCTGCAAGCAATCGGCAATTGGCAATCGGCAATCGGCAATCCCTCGCCTGGCAGCCACCGCTCTACCCGGCCAACCCGGACGAGTGGCCGACGTTCCGCGGCAACATCACCCGGAGCGGATCAACGAAGACCGGTGTTCCAGCCCAGCCCGAAGAGCTCTGGCGGGCCACGATCGGCGGCCGGCTCACCCAGCCCGTGGCGGCCGATGGGAAGCTCGTGCTCTGCTCGAAGGACGCCCAGACCGTCCACTGCCTCGACGCCGCGACCGGCAAGGGCCTCTGGCAGTTCGCCGCCGGCGGGCGTGTGGACTCGCCGCCGACACTCACCGACGGGCTGTGCGTGTTCGGCTGCGGCGACGGGTCGGTCTACTGTCTGCGGGCATCGGACGGCGTGCTGGCCTGGCGGTTCCGCGCCGCCGGGGTGGACCGGCGGGTGGTCGCGGACAGCCGGCTGGCGTCGGTGTGGCCGATCAGCGGCAGCGTCCTGGTGCTGGACGGCGTCGTGTACTTCGCGGCCGGCCGGTCGTCGTACCTGGACGGCGGGATCCGCCTGTTCGGTCTCGACGTACGCTCGGGCGAGAAGCTGCACGAGGCCACCGTCGCCACCGTGCCTGGGGAGCTCGGCAGGCGCGGCCCGCCGTCGGACGGCGCGCTGCCTGACGTGCTGGTCTCGGACGGATCGACGATCGCCATGCGACACCTGGGGTTCGACCGTGAGCTGAAGCGCGGGGGCCGCTCGCCGCTCAAGACCCTCTTCGCCTCGACGGGGCTGCTGGAGGACACGTGGGCGCATCGCCAACCCTGGCGCCTCGGCCGTGCCCGGGGGGCCGCCGCCTCGAAGTCCAAGCTCATCGTGTTCGACGCCGACCGCGCCTACGGCGTGATGAACCCCTACACGTGGCTGAAGCGCACGCCGGCCATGTGGCCAGCCGGCCACGACGGCCACCTCCATCAGAAGTACTCGAGGTACGCGGCCAGCCAGTTCCCCACGGGGGTGAAGATCGCCGCCGCGAGCAACGAGGCCGCCGGCTCATCCAGGCAGGACAGAAGAGGCAAAGGTAAGAAGGCTGCGCCCAGGCCGCCGGCCAAAGGGTGGTCCATTGACGAGCCGATCCAGCCCCGCGCCATGGTCCTGGCGGACGACAGGCTCTTCCTGGCCGGCTGGCGCGACGCCGTAGCGGTCCAGGAGAGGACGGGCCGCCCCCTCGACGCCGACAACCCCTATCCCAGGCCCGCGTTCCTGTGGGTCCTTTCGACGGTCGACGGCAAGAGGGTCGCCGAGCGCAAGCTCGATGGCGAGCCCGTCTTCGACGGCCTCATCGCCGCCTATGGCCGGCTCTTCCTGTCGATGCAGGACGGCAGCGTGCGTTGCCTGGGACACCATCGTTGAGGGGATCGACCGATGAGATGCGACGTTGCGGTGTGGCTGGCGATCGCGGCCCTCGCAGCGGCCCTGCCCGCCCGGGCCGTCGAGCTGTGGGTCTCGCCCCAGGGCGATGACGCCAACCCCGGCACGCGGGCGAAGCCGCTGATGACCTTCCACGCCGCCCAGAAGCGGGTGCGGACGATCCAGGGCCGGGGCGTTGCTCCCATCACCGTCCGCTTCGCCGCTGGCACCCACTACCTGCGCGAGACGGTGGTGTTCACCGAGGCCGACTCGGGCGGCGAGGATGCGCCGGTCACCTACGCCGCGGCGCCCGGGGCGACCGCGGTCATCAGCGGCGGGCAGCCGCTCCAGCTCGGCTGGAGGCCCTACAAGGACGGCATCATGCAGGCCAGGGTGCCGGAGGGCTTGACGTCCGACCAGCTCTTCGTGGACGGCGTGCGGCAGCACATGGCCCGCTTCCCGAACTACGATCCCAAGGCGCAGTACTTCCAGGGCTTCTCGGCCGACTGCACCTCGCCGAAGCGCGTCGCGCGGTGGGCCAACCCCGCAGGCGGCTTCGTCCACGCCATGCACCGCAGCCTGTGGGGCGACATGCACTGGCGCATCACGGGCAAGACGGGCGACGGCAAGCTCCAGATGGAGGGCGGCTGGCAGAACAACCGCCAGATGGGCGCCCACAAGAAATACCGCTTCGTCGAGAACGTCTTCGAGGAGCTCGACGCGCCCTCCGAGTGGTTCCTCGACAGCAAGAAGGGCATCCTCTACTTCTACCCACCCAAGGGCATGGGCCTCGGCAAAGCGAAGGTCGAAGCCGTGCGGCTCCGCCACTTGGTTGAGTTCCGCGGCGACCGGGACAAGCCGGTCCGCCACATCGTCCTGCGCGGGCTCACCTTCACCCACGCGGCGCGCACCTTCATGGAGAACAAGGAGCCGCTGCTGCGCAGCGACTGGACGACCTACCGCGGCGGGGCGATCCTCTTCAACGGCGCCGAGGACTGCGCGGTCCGCGACTGCGTCATCGACCAGGTCGGCGGCAACGCCGTGTTCGTCAACAAGTACAACCGCCGCATCGCGATCGTCGGCTGCCACATCACCGACGCAGGCGCCAGCGCCATCGCCTTCGTCGGCGACCCGAAGGCCCTGCGCTCGCCGCTCTTCGAGTACCACCAGACCCAAACGCTAGATGAGATGGACAAGACACCAGGGCCGAAGACACCCGACTACCCGGCCGACTGCCTGGTCGAGGACTGCCTGCTCGTCCGCAACGGCCGCGTCGAGAAGCAAACCGCGGGCGTCAACATCTGCATGGCCGAATCCATCACCGTCCGCCACTGCTCCATCTACGACTGCCCCCGCGCGGGCATCAACATCTGTGACGGCGCCTTCGGCGGACACCTCATCGAGCTGTGCGACGTCTTCGACACCGTCAAGGAGACCGGCGACCACGGCTCGTTCAACTCCTGGGGCCGCGACCGATTCTGGCACCCCAACCGCGGCGTGACAGCCGGCTGGGTGAAGCAGCATCCCGACATGCCCAAGTGGGACTGCCGCAAGCCCATCGTCATCCGCAACAGCCGCTGGCGCTGCGACCACGGCTGGGACATCGATCTCGACGACGGCTCATCCAACTACGTGCTCACCAACAACCTCTGCCTCGCCGGCGGCATCAAGCTCCGCGAGGGCTACTACCGCTCCGTCACCAACAACATCCTCGTGGACTATACCTTCTGCCCCCACGTCTGGTACCCCGGCTGCCGCACCAGCTTCCAGCGCAACATCATCTGGCGCGACGGCTACGCCCCCGCCGGAATGCGGAAGACGGACCAGGGCGAGGGCGTGGACTACAACCTCGTCCACCAGCCGGGCGCCAAGCCCAAGCCGGCCCAGCAGCTCCCGAAGTTCGGTGGTGACAAGCACTCGCTCATCGCCGACGCCCTCTTCATCGATCCCGTCGCGGGCGACTACCGCGTTAAGGACGGCTCGCCCGCGCTGAAGCTCGGCTTCGAGAACTTCCCGATGGACCGGTTCGGCGTGCAGAAGCCGGAGCTGAGGAAGATCGCCAGGACCCCTCCCCTGCCCGGCACGCTCGAGGCCGCGGCGATCCGCAGCGGCGGCTGGGGCCGGAAGCACAGCACGCCGAAGACCGCCCATTGGCTCGGCGCGAGGCTCAAGAACATCGAGAGCCAGGGCGAGATGTCCGCCGTGGGCCTGGGCGACAGGAACGGTGTGCTGGTGGTCGCCGTGCCGGCGACGTCGAGAGCGGCCCGCATCGGCCTGAAGGAGAACGACGTCGTCCGCGCCGTCAACGGCCAGCAGGCCAAGAGCCTCCGCGACTTCGCCGACCTCTACAGGAAGCAGGCCCGCTCCGGCGCGCTCACCCTCAAGCTCTGGCGGGATCAGGCGGAGGTCCCGCTGGAGGTCCCGCCGCAGTGATCGGGCCGGGCCCGATGGCGGCGTCACCCTCCCTCTTCGGCCGGCAGGTGACGATACCAGGTGAAGGCGAGAACGGCGCACGCGGCGAGCGCCGCCCCCAGGAAGACCAACGCTGTCAGGTGCCAGTGGCCGACCAGGTACATGGGGAACAGGTAGAGGCCCGTGATGGCGACGATGCCGAGCACCACGTTCGCCATCGCCCGCCAGGCGCTCTCCGACGGCTTCGCCAGCTCCTCAGGCGACAGGCCGGCCTCTCGCCGCACCGGCCCCCACGCCCCGAAAGGCCGCACCGTGCGGAAGAAGCCCGCCAGGATGGACCCGTCCACCGGCCGCGTCAGGTACGTCACCGCCATCATCGCCGCCAGCGACCCGCCGCAGATGAGCGGGAACGTCACGTAGTCGGGAAGCCCGGTGACGAACAACGGCACCATCGCCAGCCCGATCCCGCCCAGAGTCCCCGCCGCGTAGCCCCAGCCGTTGAGCCGCCACCAGTACCAGCGCAGGACGTTCGGCAGCACGACGCTCGCCGTGAGCGCCATCATCAGCCAGTTCCAGATGTCCTTGATCGACTCGAACCGCAGGCTGATGAGGAAGCCCAGCAGCACGATCAGGATGGTGGAGACGTAGCCCGCCCGCACCAGATGCCGCTCGCTGGCCTTCGGGCAGACGAAGGCCTGCCAGAAGTCGCGGACCATGTACGACGCCCCGCTGTTCACCGTCGAGCTGAACGTCGACATGAACGCGGCCAGCAGCCCCGCGACCACCAGCCCCCGCACGCCAACAGGCAGGAACCGCTGGAGCACCGTGGGCATCACCTTCTCGGGGTCCGTAACGTCCGCCACCCCGGTGAGTGCCAGGAGCACAATGCCCGCGCACATGGCCCAGCGGACGATCAGGAACACGCTCCACGTCGCCCCCACCTTCGCCGCGTCGCGGGGCGAGCGGGCCGCCAGGAAGCGCTGGAAGTCGTACATCTGGCCCGGCCCACCGGCGTTCAGCAGCAGGCCCTTGGCCACCCACACGAGCACCAGGGCGCCGAACCACTGGTAGGGCTCGTAGCCCTCGACGCTCGCCATCTCCGGCAGCCGCCACGTCGGGAGCACCGACGCCCAGCCGCTCGGCAGCGCGTTGCCGAGCGCCTCGGGCGTGAGCTGCGTGTAGGCGACGACCGCGATGACGATGCTCGCCAGGGTCAGGATCACGGTCTGGATCACGTCGGTGACCACCACGCTGTAGAGCCCGCCGAGCACGACATAGAGCGTAGTGACCCCGATGATCAGCAGGGCGCAGGTCCTGGCCGGGAGCGGGACGTAGACCGAGGCGAACTTGCCGATGCCCTGGAAGGCGTAGGCGATGAACGTTGCCTGCGTGAGGACGGCCATGAAGGCATAGGCCGTGCGCGCCAGAATGCCGCCGGCATCGTCGCCGAACCGCGTCTTCATCCACTCGGCGCCCGTCATCACCCGCGAGCGGTTCACCCACTTGCCCATGTAGGCGAGGAAGAAGGCGCCCATCATCCAGCCCCACATCCAGTGGTGCCACATCGACCGCATCCCCATCACGAACAGGAGCGAGACGATCCACATGGTCCCCGTGATATCGAAGTTCGACACCGAGCCGCTCATGGACAGCGCCAGCCAGTGCATGCGCTTGCCGCCCAGGAAGTAGGCCTCGAGGTCCTGCGACGCGCGCTTCTGGTACCAGAAGCCCAGGCCGAGGACCACGGCGAAGTAGGCGGCGATGACCGCGTAGTCGATGGGGGTCAAAGCAGTCTCCTCGTCTGTGGGTCGGCATCCCACTCCGGCGGCCGCTGCGGGCCCCAGGCCGCTTGGCGCCGCTTCCAGGTTCCGGGTTCCAGGTTCCGGGTTCCGCGTTTGAGGCTACTGCGAGAGGACGTCACGAGCACGTCGTTCGGCGCCCGGAACCTGTAACCCGAAACCTGGCACCCGCCCCTCACCCCGTCTCCCGCACCCCGTCGAGCATGGCGATGATGTTGGCCGGCGGCACGTTGGCCAGGATGTTGTGCACCTGCTGGAAGACGAAGCCGCCGCCTGGGGCCAGGATCTTGACCTGGGCTCGGACGTGGCCGGCCACGGCCTCGGGCGTCGCGTCGGGCAGGATGGCCTGCGTGTCGCAGCCCCCGCCCCAGAAGGTGATGTCCCGGCCGAACTCCGCCTTGAGCTCCGCGGCGTCCATCCCCGGGCAGGAGATCTGGACGGGGTTGACGGCGTCGAGGCCCGCTTCGATGAGGTCGGGCAGCAGTGCGCGGAGGTCGCCGCAGGAGTGGAGCATGACCTTCACGCCGGCCAGCTCCTTCGCCCGCCGCCAGAGGGTGGCGTGGCGCGGCTTGAAGAGCTCGCGGTACATGGCCGGCGAGATCTGCGGGCCCGTCTGCATCCCCAGGTCGTCGCCGAAGAGGATAATGTCGATGTGCTCGCCCACCAAGCCGAGGTAGCGCTCGAGGTTCGCCAGGTGCAGCTCGACGAGGCGGTCGAGGAAGGCGTGGGCGCGATCGGGCCGCCCGGCCAGGAGCATCAGGAAGCCGTCGATGCGGTAGAGGAACTGCCCCGTCTCGTTCAGGTTGCCGCCGAACAGGCCGATGATGGCCCGGTCGGTCCGCTCTCGAAGCGCCTTGGCGCCCGCGGCGAGCTCCGCGTCGGAGACGTCGGGACCGGGCGGCGAGGCGATGGCCGTCCACATGCACTCGCCCAGGGCCTCGGGGATGGCGTCCAGGTCGTCGCCGTTGAGGAAGGGCCAGTGGGTCTGCTCGAAGTAGAGGGCGCCGTCGGGCATGGCGGCGATGACGCGACCGCTCTTCGAGCGCAGCACCCAGCGGCCCTCCTCGCGCTCGGGCACGCTCCAGGCGGGGACCTGGCAGGGGGCGCCGTCAGGCAGCACCCAATCCACCCAGTCCTGATCGTCGAGGGCGAAGCCGCGGCCCAGCTCGACGGTGTCCACGCCGAAGCGGTCCAGCACGTCCTCGTCCACGATGGCGAGCTGCTGGATGATGTCGTAGACCCGCACGGGCCGCGGCGCCAGGCCGAGGGCCTCGCGCAGCTTGGGATATGCGATCGCCGCAATGCCGGACGACCGGTGCCCCGACAGGTCGATGGGCACGCGGTCGGGCTCGCGATGGTCCAGAGCCGCAAGGACGCGTTCGCGCGAGGTCATGGCTGGCTCTCCGAGCGGTTGCGTGTCAGCGGAGGAAGACGGGATGAATGGATGGGTGGATGAATGGATGGATGGACGGAAAGGGAGCGGAAACAGCCGCGCGCCGCCTTCCTCCGAGCTCTTCCATCCAATCATCCATCCATCCAACCGTCCACTCTAGCTACGTCGTCCGCCCTCCGCCGGCCAGGGACATCGTCCACGCCTCTCACCC
>CAZDNN010000067.1:0-17595 GCA_964506385.1 uncultured Planctomycetota bacterium | reverse complement strand
AACGGACTTCTGCCACGGGCTGTTAGGGCATCGACCGGGCGCCTGACGAGACGAGCGTCCTCGTCGCGCGCGGCGCGCGATTCGGCATCGTGCGATTCGGCATCTCCGCCGTCTTCGTCGGCGGCCCCGACCCCACGCCCGAGCAGTGCCGCGAGGCCAACGACTGCGTTCTCGCCGCGCGCGACCGCCATCCCGAGGCGGTCCTGCCCTTCTGCTACGTCAACCCGCGCCATACCGATGCCGCGCTCGCCGAGGTCGAGCGCTGTGTGGCGGGGCACGGCATGGTCGGGGTGAAGCTGTGGATCGCACTGCCGGCCTCGGACGTGCGGGACGCGCTCTTGTGGCGGAACGCCGCCGAGTTGTTCGGCCTCGAGCCCGGAGGCTGAGGGGCAGCGGGCCTCTTGCATGTTCGGCAGCGAGGCGGTACGCTGTAGGGCGAGGACCACGGGGCTGTACGAGGATGGCCATGAGCGATCGAACCTGGAACTGGTGGGTGGCGGCGGCGGCGCTGGCGCTCTGCGCGGCGGGTCCGCTCTTCGGGGCCGCGGTGACGATGCGTCAGTGGGAGGACGATACGCCGGAGCGTCTCAAGCGCCTGCGATTCACCGGCCTGCCCGCTCAGCGGGACTGCTGGCTGTACCTCCCGAGAGGCTACGACAGGGCCAAGCAGTACCCCCTGGTCGTCGTGCTGCATCCCGCGGGGCTGCGGGGCGACCGCTTCGCGAAGATCTGGGGCGAGGTGGCCGACCGCACCGGCGAGTTCCTCGTCCTGGCCCCCGAGTGCCTGGACCAACAGAAGCGGCTCTGGACCATGGCCGACGAGCCCTTGGTGATGGGGACGGTGGCCAAGGCGGGCGAGGTGTTCCGGAGCATCGACCCGAACCGCGTGCTGCTGACCGGGTTCTCGCTGGGGGGCAACTACGCCTACCTCTTCGGCCTGCGCAATCCTGCGAAGTTCCGCGCCATCGCGGTAGTGAGCGGGGCGCTCAAGGCCCGGCCGGGCCCGCAGGCCGATGCCATCCTCAAGCGCGCCGCGCGCCTGCCGGTCTACATCACACACGGCGCACAGGACCCGCACGTGCCTGTCCAGCGCGCCCGTGCGTCGCGCGACCGGCTCGAGGCATTCGGCTACAAGGTGACCTACCGCGAGCTGCCCCACGGCGGCCACTTCTACCCGCCGCGCGAGTCTGAGCGCATCTGGGCCTGGTTCAAGCAGGTCCTGTCCCATCCGCTGGGCAAGCCTCCCGAGACGCCGTAGCCTCGCGGGCTCCCTACGCGTGCTTCCTTTTCAGCACCGCCAGCAGCTTCTTGAGGGGCAGGGCGTTGAGCACGTCCTCTTTGGCGCCCCATCCCCTGCGGGCGGTGGCGACGCCGAAGCGCATCATGGCGAGCTGGTCGGGCGCGTGGGCGTCGGTGTTGATGACGAGCCGGACCCCGGCGTCGCGGGCGGCGCGGGCGTGGACGTCGTTGAGGTCGAGCCGCTCGACATAGGCGTTGATCTCGAGCGCCGTCCCAGTGTCGGCCGCGGCCCTGACCAGGGCCTCGAAGTCGATGGCGTACGGCTCACGCTGGCCGATGATCCGGCCCGTCGGGTGTGCGATGGCGTGTACGTGCGGGTGCTCTGTCGCCGCGATGATCCGCCTCGTGATGCGGTCCGCGCTCTGGGTCATCCCCGTGTGGATGGAGGCGATGACGAAGTCGAGGCCCGCGAGGACGTCGTCCGGCAGGTCGAGGCTCCCGTCGCCCAGGATATCGACCTCGCAGCCGGCCAGGATGCGGAAGCCCTCGAGCGTCTTGTTCAGCTCGTCGATCTCCTCGCGCTGCCTGGCGAGCTGCTCGGGGCCGAGGCCGCCTGCGATGGTGAGCGACTGCGAGTGGTCAGTGACGCACAGGTAGTGGTAGCCGAGGGCGCGGCAGGCCTCGGCCATCTGCTCGATGGACGCGCCGCCGTCGCTCCAGGTCGAGTGCAGGTGGAGGTCGCCCTGGATGTCGTCGAGCTCGACCAGCTCTGGCAGCTCGCCGGCCTGTGCGGCCTCGATCTCGCCGCGGTCCTCCCGCAGCTCCGGCGGGATCCAGGGCAGGCCGAGCGCGGCGTATACCTCCTCCTCCGTCTCGCCGGCGACGGGCTCGTCGCCGCGGAAGACCCCGTACTCGTTGAGCTTGAGCTTCCTGGCGATGGCGATCTCGCGGAGACGCACGTTGTGTGCCTTCGAGCCCGTGAAGTACTGGGCCGCGGCGCCGAAGCACTCAGGCGGCACCACCCGACAGTCCACCTGAAGGCCGCCTTCGACCCGCACGCTGCCCTTCGTCTCGCCCGCGGCCAGGACGTCGCGCACCTGGCGCAGGCCGACGAATGCCTCGACCACCGCCTTCCCCTCGGTGGACGCGACCAGGATGTCGATGTCGCCGACCGTCTCGCGGCGGCGCCGCAGCGAGCCGGCGGGCAGCACCTCCCGGACGCCCCGGACCTTCCGCATCGCCTCGGCGATCTCCTCGGCCACCGGCAGCGCGCGGCCGAGGAGCACCCGCTCCTGGCCTGCGAGGTAGACCGCGACGCCCTTCAGGATATTCTCTAGCTTCTTGGGGCCGAGGCCCGGCAGGTCGGTGAGCTGGCCGGCCTCGATGGCCTCGGCGAGCCCCGTCACGCTGTCTATGCCTGCCTCCTTGTAGACGAGGCCGGCTGTCTTCGGCCCGACGCCGGGTACGTGCATCATCTCGATGACGCCCTCCGGCACCTCGGCGGCGAGCTCCTCGTAGCGCTCCATCGTGCCTGTCTCGATGTACTCGACGATCTTCTTCGCCGTCGAGGCGCCGATGCCCGGGAGCTTCTGGAGCCTGCCCGCCTCGGCGAGGTCGGCCACGTCGTCGGTCAGGTCGCCGATGACGCGGCTCGCCTTGCGATAGGAGTTGACGCGGAAGGCATTCCCGCCGAGCAGCTCGAGCATGTCGGCAATGGCCTCGAACATATCGGCGATCTCGCGGTTCTTCATGATGCCACCTTGCGCTGTGCCAGTGCATTGCCGATGGCGCCGAAGACGAGGCCGACGCCAACCAACGACAGGAAGAGGCCGAGGCGGAACGACCGCGGCTCGTAGACCATGTGCACCCGCGTCTCGCCCGGCTGGACCTCGACGGCCCGCAGCAGATCGTCCACCCGCTCCACGGGACGCTCCTGGCCATCGACGAAGGCGCGCCAGCCCGGGTACCAGGTGTCGGTGAGCACCAGGTCACCCGCGCGGGGCTCGGTGATGCGGATGCGCACCTCGTTAGGCGCATAGGTCTCGATCTCGGCTCCCGGCCGCTCGCCGGGGGTGGACAGGTAGGCCCTCGGGGCTGCCGCCCGGCTCTCGTAGATGGCCGGCGAGCCGCCGCGCACGAGCGTGTAGTGGTCGGGGTCGAGCGGCTCCGGCGAGAGGACGTAGCGGGGGCTGAGGCGCAGGACCCGCGGATCGCGGTGCTCGGCGGCGCGGTAGTCTATGAGCACGCGGATGTCGTCGTTGCCCGTCACCGCCTGGCAGTGCTCGCGAATCCAGGCAGGGAAGAGCGAGCTGCGGCCGCGGATGTCGTAGAGGCGATAGGGGAGGCCGAGGTTGGGCGGCATGCAGTCGCCCTTGTAGCGGCGCACATACCAGTCCAGCCGCGGGTGCTCGACGTCGAGCGGCGGTGAGACGCCGGAGATGCGGAAGATGCCGGGCTGCTCCTGGAGCCAGGCGATAGCCTCGTTCCTTGGCGCGATCCACTCGCGGGGCACGAAGGGGTTGTAGAGCCGAGCCTGCCCGAGCAGGTCGAGTGCGGCGAGGCCCACGAGGGCGACGGCCCAGCGCCGCTGCCCCAGCCGCGGGCCGAACCGCACGAGCGCCCACGCCGCCGCCAGCAGAAGCAGCGTCGGCCACACCCCCCTGTAGAGGGCAAGGATGCCCAGCGGCGAACGCTCCGCCCACGACCCGAGCCAGGGGGCGGTCTGGCGCGCCGTGGGGGCATAGCCGTTGAGCACCACCACGGCGCCCGCCGCCGCCGCCGCCACGATGCCTACGGCCCGGGCCAGCGTCCGCCGCAGGCGCCGGCCCGCCCCCAGCAAGGCGTCCAGCCCGTAGCCAGCCAGCACCGCTGCCGACAGGCTGTAGACCACAAGCTGCCGCTTCGCGTGGAGCCCGCCGAACGCCGGGAGCACCGCCAGCAGCACCCGCTCGAGCCCGAGGCCCAGCAGCACGAGGAACAGCAGGTTGCCGAAGCTCAGGACCACGTGCGCCGCGACCCGCGAGTCGCGCCACCGCCGCGCCGCCGCGAAGAGCGCCAGAGCGAGCGGCAGGATGCCGATGTAGCCGCCGTGGCGGAACAGAAAGCCCGTGATGCCGACCTGATGGTAGTACTGGTCGTGCCACGCGGGGTGGCCGAAGAGGTTCGGCGCCACGTAGGTCACCAGCTCGGCGAACGAGAGGTGGTTGGCGCCGACATAGCGGAGCGGCGCCCGATAGGTCAGCGCCGCCAGCTCGAGCGTCGGCAGGAGCTGCGCCGACGCCAGCAGCAGCGTCAGCCCGTAGGCGAAGCCCAACCGCAGCACGCTCCGCGCCGCGGCCCATCGCTCGCCCTTCGCCCACTGGACCGCCGCGATCTGGAAGACGGCGTACAGCCCCGCCATCACGAAGAAGTAGACCGCGAGCTGAAGCAGCCCACCGAGGATGGTGAATGCCATCAGCACCGCCGCACCGACGAAAGGCAGGGTCCGCTCCCGCCGGATCCCGACATCCAGGCACAACAGGCACAGCGGCGCCCAGCAGAAGGCGCCGATCCACGAGATGTACTCGAGCCAGACCGTGAAGGTCCCGCAGAGCATGAACGTCGCCCCGCTCAGCACGCCCGCCGGCCGCGAGCAGCCGTAGTAGCGCAACAGAGCGAACATGGACCAGCCGGCGATCAGGAGCTGGACGAGGATGATCGTGCCCCACGCGACGGGGAAGGGGAGAGCCAGTGCGATGAGGCCGAAGGGGTCGAAGGGAAGGCTCACGCTGTCGGCGAGCAGCGGCGTGCCGCACAGGATATAGGGGTTCCACAGCGGGACGATCCCGCGCTTGAGCATCCCAGCCGACAGCTCGCGGATGGGATAGATGTACATGACGGGGTCGTCGAGCTCTCGGTTCTGCGCCTCGACGCCGCGGAACTCATGCCACCAGGGCTCGAAGCGCACGAGCGGGTAGTCGGCGTTCAGCGGGATCTTCCCCTGGAACAGGAAGGGCGCCATGAGGGCGCAGGCGAGCAGCGCCAGGACGCCGAGCGAGAAGGCATCAGCCCTCGTGAAGCGGGCCGCGCCGATTCGCGATCTGGGATTTGCGATTTGCGATTGCTGCGTCATCGGGCAAGTCTCAGGCCGAGGTCGGCGGCGTAGTGGTAGGCCTCGAGGAACTCGCGGTGAGTGGGCGGCCGTCGGAGGGCCTCGCACTCGTGGGCGCGGTAGCAGGGGCGATACTGCGCCATGACGTTCACGTACGTGTTCGGCGACAGCTCGGTCGCCAGGAAGTCGAGGATCGCCTTGCTGCCCGCCATGCCCTCGGGCAGGACGAGGTGGCGCACCAGCAGGCCGCGGGTCGCGATGCCGCCCTCGATCGCCAGGTCGCCCACCTGGCGGTGCATCTCGCGGAGGGCGGCGAACATCACGCCGGGGTAGTCGGACGCGCCGCTGAGCTGTGCGGCGACGGCGCCGTCGGCGTACTTCGCATCGGGCATGTAGATGTCGATGAAGCCCTCGAGGGCCTCGAGGGTCTCGAGCGACTCGTAGCCGCCGCAGTTGTAGACGATGGGCAGACGAAGGCCCTCCTCGCGGGCGATGAGAATGGCCTGCATGAGCTGGGGCGTGACGTGGGTCGGCGTGACGAAGTTGACGTTGTGGCAGCCCATCGTCTCGAGGCGGAGCATGACGCGGGCTATCCGGCCCGGGCTCACGGGCTCGCCGCTGCGCCCGTGGCTGATGTCGTAGTTCTGGCAGAAGATGCAGCCGAGGTTGCAGCCCGCGAAGAAGATGGTGCCTGAGCCGCCGCGGCCGACCAGCGGGTCCTCCTCGCCGAAGTGGGGGCCGGCGGAAGCGTAGAGCGCCTGGCCGGCAACCCCGCAGAAGCCGATCTCGCCTTCCAGCCGGTTGACGCGGCAGCGCCGCGGGCAGATCTCGCAGGAGGCGAGAGCCGCGTGGAGCCGGTCGGCGCGCTCGCGGGCGTCAGGGGGCAGGGGCATCGGGCTCGCTCCCGGGGCGGACGGCGTGGATGACGAACAGCTCATTCTCGAAGACCACGGGCAGGCTGCTGGTGGCGGCGGTGCCGAGCTTCTTCGAGACGAAGTAGTCGATGCTGTAGCGGCGGGCGACGTCGCGCCGCCAGGTGTCGCTGGCCGTGTAGTAGCGGCGGTGGAGGTCCGCCCGCAGCTCGTCGTAGCCGGCCATGGGCGGGTCCTGGCCGAGGTAGTCGTCGATGGTGACGCCGAACTCGGCGAGGCGCTCGAGCGCCGTGCGGCAGGTGGCGTAGTCCGACGTGTAGTTCCAGCCGGTGAGCAGCCACTCACGGAGCATGCCGAAGGAGCTTCGCTGGGCGTAGTCGCGCCAGCCGTAGCCGAGGCCAGGATAGCGGATGACGGGGTCGAGCAGGAAGAGGGCGTCCTCAGGCGTGTTCTCCCGCGCCCAGAGCTGGACGGCCTTGTACTTGCGGCACCACGCGCGGCCCTCCTCGCCGAGCCGGTAGGCGAGCGCCCAGCGCATGGCCCCGCAGCCGAGGGCGGCGAGGACGGCGATGCGGACGAGGTGCCTCCGGCGCAGTGAGGGCGTGGCGGCAGCCGCTGTCACCAGGGCGAGGCCCACGAGGACAGGCGTCCGCGTCAGCCAGCCGATGCCCGTGTAGGCGGATGAGGTCCACGGCCCCGTCTGCTCCGCCACCGCCCAGGCGATCAGGCCGAGCACGCTCGCAGCGCCAGGCACGAGCGCCAGCAGATTCCAGCGCGGTCCCAGCCGCCCCTGGCACGCTGGCAGCCACGCGGGCATGGCGAGCAGCAGCACGAAGACGAGCGGGAACCCCGGCTTCGACAGGAACGGCGAGGCCAGCACCAGCGCCGCGACGACCTGGCGCCACGGCGGCGCGGACCGGATATCATCCCACAGGCCGGCCACCGCGTAGACCAGGGCGACGGTCACGACCATGCCGTTCGCACGCGGCAGGCACAGCTTGATCAGCGTCGGGCTCAGTTCGACGACGGAGAAGGCCAGCCCCGCCACGACGAGCGCCAGCGCCGCGGCTGAGCCGGCGAGGACCCGCCTCGCCCGTTCGCCCGGTGCGCCCGACCGCGCCAGGTAGAAGCTCGCGAGGGTCAGCAGGCTCAGGAACGGGAGGAATGCGGCGCGGTGGGCCTGGGTCAGGAGGCCGTTGTGAATGGGGTACCAGTGGAACGAGCTCATGCGAGTGATGGCGAACCACAGGGCCTTCGGGAAGGGCTCGCCGCCGCTCCCGCCCGTTCCGACGACGAGGGCGCCCCAGGCGCCGGCGATGGCGAGGAAGAGGCCGGCGCCGATCGCGTGGCGCCGGCCCAGCGTGCGGCGCGGCTGCCAGAGGGCGCAGGCGCCGACGAAGACGCCGCCCATCAGCCCCATCGTGGGATGGCACAGCACTGAGCCTGCGGCCAGGACACCCGCGAGGATCGGACGGCCGCTGAGGATCGCGGCAACGGCGAAGAGGCGGAACGCGTCCGCGAAGTTGTGATACTTCGCCCACAGGAACGGCTGGCCGTAGGCCCCGAAGTTCATGTCCCGCGCGCTGCTGGCCAGCACCAGTGCCGCGACCAGGACGGGCACGACGGGCGATGCCTCGGGCCGCAGCGTCCGTGTCAGGACGATCGCGGCGATGGCCAGCAGGATCATCTCGGCGGCGAGGACGACCGGGACCATTCGCTCGGGCGGGACCCCCAGGAAGCGATAGGCCAGGGGATAGGCGTGCATGGGAGCGGCCTTGGCGAGGTTCTCGACGCCGCTCGGGAAGTCGCGCGCGAAACGCTCCGGGTGCGCCGTCCTGGCCGTGAGTTCCATCGGCCCGAAGCCGTAGGCCGCGTAGAGCAGATCGAGGTCGGCCGCCCGCCCCCACCAGAGGAACACGCCGAACGCCGCGAGCACGCCGTACCGCGCGATCGCCGAGAGGGCAGGGGAGCCTGAACGCATCCGAGCAGCCCTCCGTTCGGTCCTAACGCGGGCCAGGCCCGCAACCCAAGAGGCAAAAACGCAGGTTGGGCACACTTGAAAGCAAAGCCAGCACGTCTGGGTTTGCTTTCCTCTTCTCCTCGAGTCTCGACCACGCAGTCGCTCACACACAGAAAGGAGGGCTATGGGGCCAAGCGCAAGGCCGCTTGGCCCCATAGGATGTGCCCAACCTGCGTTTTTGCCTCTTCCAACATGCGCGCCGGGTGCGCGCGCGTTGCACCGGAAGGCTCTACTGCGAGAGGGCCGCGAGCAGCTCGCGACGCGCGCGGCGGAATCGGGCGACGTCTTTCTCGGGACGGCTCATCTTCGGCACCATCCGCTCGGCCAGGGCCTGCGCCTTGCGAGGCGAGGTGGCGGCCAGCAGGCGCAGCAGCTCGTAGTCCTCGATCCCGTCGCGCATCGCCTCGAAGCGGATCGAGCTGAGCAGCACGTGCTCGGCCGACGGATACACGATCCACGCGTCGCCAGGCGGCAGGAAGCGGCCGCCGCCGTGCGCCGGCTCGACGTCGGCGAAGGGGTCCTTGACCGACCACTGGTTCCAGCCCCAATGGAGGTAGCCGGTGGCCCCGAAGCGGAAGTTGAGCCAGTGGAGCAGACGCACCTTGAGGAGCGAGTAGTCGATGAGGCGGTTCGGGTACGTGCCCGTCGGCCCCAGGCAGGTGTAGGTCCACACCTCCTCGCCGGCCTCCTGGCGCTGGCGGTAGAAGTCGTAGGACTGGTCGTAGAAGTTGAGCTGGGGCACCCACACGTCAACGGCGCCGGCGAGGGCGTGGTAGTGGTTGGCGTCAATGCGGGGGAGCCTGGGGGCGTACTTCTTGACGAGCGCGGCCAGGGTGCGGTAGCTCTTGGCATTCTGCTGGATGGGTTCGTCGCACAGGTGCTGGGTGTAGATGTCGAGCCAGCCCCGCCGCTCGAGATGGCGCTCGAGCGCGGGCAGGAACCGCCCGAGGAAGGCCTCGACCTTCGGGTCGTCGGGATGGCCGCGGCCGGAGACCACCTTCCCGCCCCTGACGCTCCGGATGTTGATGTTGAAGTGCTCGGCCGTCCAGCCGCCGTCGCGCCCGCCCAGGTGTCCGCCCTCGATGCGCCCGATGACCCCCGCGTCCTGGAACAGCCGCACCCAGCGGTCGAAGCGCTTGAGGTCGAACGCCAGCTTCCCGTCCTTCCCGACTTTGAACTCGATGAGGCTGTAGATCGGCGTGAGCACCACGTTCTGGCGGTACGCGGCCATCGTCCTGGCGTAGTGCTCCAGCACCCTCCAGTGCTCGGGGCTGAAGTCGTCAACGCCGTGGAAGCTCTTGAACCGCGTCCCCACGGCCGAGAACCAGTTGGTCACCCAGAGCGTCCGCTCGTCGGGCAGCCGCGCCTCGGTGACGCGCAGGACGAAGGGCTGCTCGATGCGCCCCTGGTCGCACTCGACGACGAGGCGCGCGCGGTAGTCACCGGGCCGCTTGCGCTTCGGCACGCGAATGGTCACCCAGATCGGCTGGCTGACGCCCGCTTCGAGCGCCTCGAGCGGCGGTGGGAGGAGCGGGTCGGGGAACTCGGCGGGCGCCTTGCGCACCAGCTCGGCCGCTGGCGTCCCTGGCGTGTTCGCGCGCACGGGTACGTAGCCGACGAAATGGATGGATGCCGTCCGCAGGCCGGTCACCCGCGCCTGGAGGTTGGTCAGCCTCTCCGTCGAGCGAAGCACGAACTGGGCGGACTCGTGCTCGTTGCGGGAGGCGACGACGGTGCACGTCGGCGGCTTGTGCTGTGGGGGCGTGGCATCGCGGAACACCTTGACCAGCGGATCAACTGGCCACAGGATCGCCTGGTCCATCATCTTCTTCCTGGGCAGTGCGCAGCCGGACAGGGCAAGAGCCGCCGCTGCGAGCACGGCGAGGGGCGGCCTGCTTGGCATGGGATGTCCCCGAATCGAGCGGTTCGGCGCAACACGGGCGCATTCTAGCGCTGCCCGGGCGCAGCGTCAAACCGTTGGGGCTGGAGTCGTCCAGCGCAACATGCGCGCATCTTGCGTGCATGTTGGCCCGAGTTTTCCTCTCGGGTTGCGGCCGAAGACCGCGCTATGGGAAGAGCGTGCGGAGGCGGGCGTGGCGGGCGCGGACGACGGCCGCGGCGGCGAGGAGCTTGACGGCGTCGCCGGGCAGGAAGGGCAGGACGCCGACGGCCAGCGCCTTCTCGATGCCGAGGCCCATGCCGAAGGCGAGCCAGCCGGCGCCGCAGAGGTAGATGACGGCCGTCCCGGCAACCATCGCGGGGAGGATGGCCGCCATGGGATGCTGCGGCAGGCAGCGTGAGAGGAAGCCGATGACCCAGGCCGCGGCCACGAAGCCCACGAGGTAGCCCGTCGTGGGACCGAGCCACAGCCCCGTGAAGACAGGCAGGCCGAGGGTGCCCAGCAGCAGGTAGACCGACGTGGAGAGCGCTCCGAGCCGTCTCCCGAGCGCGGCGCCCGCGAGGAGCACGAAGAAGGTCTGGAGGGTGATCGGCACGGGCGTGACGGGCAGCGGGATGCGGGCGTAGGCGCTCAGGGTCAGGCACGCGACCACCGCGCCGACCCCGATGGCGGCCACTGCCCGGCGCCCGACCACGATCTCGCGGCTCAGGCCGCGCCGAACCCGCTCCAAGGTGGCGACGCTCATGCTCTCTGCTGGCTCCTCTTCACGGGGAATACCGTCGAACACCCCATAGCATACCCCCGGGCCCCTGCTCGGTCAAGTGGCGGTCGGCCGGCGGACGGAGCCGGGGGAACCCGTGCGACCACACCCCCACGATCCCCCGAAGGGTGGCGACTCAATGCGCTGAGGAAGTGGGTGCGCCGCCGGCGTTCGGGGGCTGGTCGGTCGCGTGGCTCAGGGATGGCACGGCTCTGCTGGGCGCCTTCGACTCCGCCGCTGATCCCACACTTCCAGAAGTGTGGGATCAGCGGCGGAGTCGGCAGTCCCGCGACCGCCGCCTCGCCCAGCATCCGCCGTGGCCATCCTGCTCTGTTCCCGTGGCACCCGCCATACGGCCAGCGATGTGGGTGCCACGCCCGAACTCATCTGGATGCGCCGTGAGCGCCCCCGCATGGGCAGGGGGTCACCATCAGCGGCTCGCGCCGGGCGACGCGGGTGCCTGCGGTGATGCGGTTGTCGAGATCGACGACGACCCAGCGATAGCCGCGCAGGTCGCCCTCGACCCGTCGGCCGATGGCGTTCTTGCCCTCACGGCCGCGGGTGAGGTTCAGGGCGATGCGGTCCGGCTCGCCCGGCTTGCCCGTGAGCAGGCTGATGGACGTCTTGTCCTTCGACCAGTCCTCGGCGACGCGCCAGGGCTCGAGGGGCCTGGCGAGGGGCGCGATGCGAAAGATTCTGCGGCTCCCGTTGCTCTCCGTCCGCTCTGCGTGCAGGATCGCGGCTGAAAGCTGTATTTCGGGGCACTGGGCGTTTGACGGGGCGCCTGGAGAACTGCCAGACTGGACGTGGGCCGAAGGTCCGGATGGGCGCAGTTTCCGCCAGTGAGTTGGCACCCGCGACGTTGGCAACACGCCCGCGTTCTGCTATACTGCCCGCCCAACGTGCCGCTCGGGGAGGCCATTGCGCGGAAAGGAGATGGTCTGGTGAAGCGGTTCAAGCGGGCGACGGACATCAAGGTGGGTGCCATCGGCTACGGCGGCGCCTTCAACATGGGCAAGGCACACCTCGGCCAGATGCAGCAGGCCGGGATGACGCCGACGGCTGTCGCGGAGATCGATCCGGCACGGCTCGAGGTCGCCGCCGCCGACTTCCCCGGCATCGAGACCTACCCGTCCGTCACGGAGATGCTGGCGAAGTCGGACGTCGATCTCGTGGCCATCATCACGCCCCACAACACCCACGCGGCGCTCGCCATCGAGTGCCTGCGGGCCGGGGTCGGGGTGGTGAGCGAGAAGCCCTTCGCGGTGACCACCGCGGAGTGCGACAGGATGATCCGCGAGGCCACGAAGCGCAAGGCGCTGCTCTCGACATACCACAACCGCCACTGGGACGGCTGCATCCTCGAAGCGGTCCGCCAGATCCGCAAGAAGGGCGTCATCGGCGACGTCATCCGCGTCGAGGCGCACATGGGCGGCTACGGCCAGCCCGGCGACTGGTGGCGGTCCTCCAAGAGCATCAGCGGCGGCATCCTCTACGACTGGGGCGTCCACCTCCTCGAGTACTCGCTCCAGCTCATCGACGGCAACATCGCCGAGGTCATGGGCCTGGCCAAGACCGGCTACTGGGCGCCCAAGACCGCCTGGAAGGCGGACACGAACGAGGACGAGGGCTTCGCCGTCGTCCGCTTCGACACCGGCCAGTGGCTCACCCTCACCATCAGCCACATCGACAGCAACCCCAAACGCGGCCAGCTCGAGATCACAGGCACCAAGGGCACCTACATCATGGGCGGCGGCGACTGGGAGCTCATCCAGCACAAGGGCGGCAAGACCATCATCACCAAGGGCAAGAACCCGCCGTCCGAGGGCTGGCGCTTCTACCAGAACATCGCGGACCACCTCGTCAAGGGCACCCCGCTCGTCATCACGCCCGAGTGGGCTCGCCGGCCCATCCACATCCTCGACCTCGCCGGCCAGAGCGTCAGAAGAGGCAAGAGCATGAAGGCCAGGCACAAGTAGCCGGGGGAACGCCTGCTGCCCCTCCTGCCGTCCTGCGTCTCCAACGACCGCGCGCCGCGGGAATCTGGCTCTCCCCCTTGACTTTTCCTTGCTTCCACGGCAACATGCTCGCGGTACGCCAGGGGTGTCCTGGCGAGGGGATGTTACTCAGGGGGGAGCGAAGGAGGGCATCGATGGTGAAGCGTGTGCTTGCAGTGGCCGTGGCGCTGGTCTTGGCGGCGACGTGGACGACGGCGGGCGAGAAGCCGAAGCGACAGCCGAGGAAGAGGCCCGAGCCTGTCGCCACCGCCGACTACATCAGCGCGGTCCAGGAGCTGATCGCCGCAGCCACCGACCTCGAGAAGCCGGGGGCCAACATCCAGGCGGCTCGCGACAAGGTGACGGCCGCGGCAAAGAGCCTGCCCATCAGCACCAAGGCCATCGAGAGGATGTTCGAGAAGGGCGACGCTCAGGCCCTTGCGTCCATGCTCAAGAGCTACGCCTATCGCTCGCTGGTCGGCAAGCTTACGGCAGAGCGGCGCAAGCTGATCGCCGGGAGCGACGAGCTCAAGACCCAGTACGGCGCGCTCACGGAGAAAGAGAAGCAGATCGCCGAGGAGAAGAAGGCCTTCTACGAGGGGCTTCGCAAGCGGAGCACCGACATCGAGAGCCTCTCGAAGCTCCGCGACACCCTCGCCGCCGAGCGTGAGCGCAAGGCCGAGGAGGCCAAGGCCAAGCGCAAGAACAAAGGCGGACGCAAGAAGAAAGAGCAGTAGGGCGAGGCGGCAACACAGCGACACCAGGCGGGGCAGCGTCTCTCGCGGCGCTGCCCCGCCCCATGGGCGCGAGGAGGCGGGGAGAAGTCGGCAGTCAGCTTCGCCCGCCGGAGCGGGACTACGTCGCCCTCGCGAAGACGTGCAGGCCACCGGGTGCCGCCCACCTCTCGCCCTGCTGTCCTATCTCGTTGTGGGGCTTAGGCTTGATTCCACGTGGCGCGTGTGATAGACTCTCTGGCGTTGCGGGAGACAGGCCCCCTAGGCGACCGACGTGCGTTGGCCCTTCACCCGATACGGCACGCGTGAGCTTGTGGTGAGCGCTTTGGTGCTCGGGGCTTTGACAGCGCTCGCCGCGTGGCTGTGGTGGCCGGCGGCATGCGTGCCCGCGGCGCTGGGGGTCCTCGCCGTGGCGTTCTTCCGCGACCCCGAGCGCGAGCCGCCAGGGGACGCCGATGTGCTGGTGTCGCCGGCGGACGGGCGGGTGGCGGACATAGAGGAGGTCCGCGAGGACGAGTTCCTCGGCGCCGACGCCGTGCGGGTCGGCGTCTTCATGTCGGTCTTCAACGTGCACGTGAACCGCGCGCCGCTCGACGGCACTGTGGTGTTCCGCGACTACCGGCCTGGGAAGTTCCTGAACGCCATGGGAGCGGAGGCGTCGGCGGCGAATGAGTGCTCGCTGGTCGGAATCGAGCGTCCTGACGGGACTCGTGTGCTGGTGAAGCAGATCGCTGGTCTGATCGCGCGGCGGATCGTGACGGCCTGCGAGGTCGGCGGCGCGGTGCGTCGCGGGGAGCGGATCGGGATGGTGAAGTTCGGCTCGCGCCTGGAGGTGTACGTGCCCGTGTCTGCGGGGCTTGAGCTGGACGTTGCGGTGGGGGACGCGGTGCGTGCGGGGAGTTCGGCGCTGGGCCGTCTGGGGAGCGAAGGGACGTCGGCATGAGGAAGATCGCGGTCCTGCCGTCTCTGCTGACGCTGGGGAACCTGGTGTGCGGGTTCCACGCCATCCGGTTCGCCGCGGACGGACGTTTCATGTCGGCGGCGTGGCTGGTATTCCTGGCCATGGTCTTCGACGCGCTGGATGGGAAGGTGGCGCGGCTGACGGGCGCGTCGAGCCAGTTTGGCGCAGAGCTGGATTCGCTGGCGGACGTGGTGAGCTTCGGGATCGCGCCTGCGTTCATCGTGGCGATGCTGACGGCGGCGGTGCAGAGCGAGCACCAGCGGCTGGTGTGGCTGAGCTGCATGGTCTACGCGGTGTGTGCGGCGCTGCGGCTGGCGCGGTTCAACGTCGAGACGGGGCCGGACGAGGAGAGCCACCGCTTCTTCAGGGGGCTGCCGTCGCCGGCGGCGGCGGGGCAGGTGGTGGCGCTGGTGGTGCTGCACTACTACTTGAAGGAACAGTTCGGCTTCTACGCCGTGCGGCACGTGATCCCTGCCGCGGCGTTCACCGCGGGGGTGCTGATGGTCAGCCGCATCCGGTATCCGCACGTGGTGAATATCTATCTGGGCGGGCACCACGCCTTCGCCGATGTCGTGTTCGTGGTGATCGTGGTGTTGCTGATGGCGACGATCAAGGAGCTGACCCTCGCTGCCGCCTTCACGCTGTTCACCGCTGCCGGGCTGGTGAACACGATGCGTCTGCTGGTGGCGCACAAGGCGGACGAGCAGGAAGAGCCCATCTTCTGAGCAGGCCGCCTCCTCCTCTCACGCAGCCATGGCGAAGCACAGGACGGGCACGGAGACAGGATGAGCCGTGGGCAAGCCGTGGTATCAGGACGGACTGCGGTTCGAGTGCACCCGCTGCGGGGCGTGCTGTCGGGGGGAGCCGGGGTTCGTATGGGTGCGGGACGTCGAGATCGTGGCAATCGCCCGGCTCCTGGGGCTGTCGCGAAAGGACTTCCTGGCCCGCTACTGCCGCGTGGCCTTCGGTGATATCAGCCTGGTGGAGCGGCCGAACGGCGACTGTATCTTCTGGACCGAGCGGGGCTGCGAGATCTACCCCGCCCGGCCCGTCCAGTGCCGCACGTTCCCGTTCTGGCAGGAGTACATCCGCTCGCCCAAGGCCTGGGCACGCGCGGCGAGACGCTGTCCCGGCTGCAACCGCGGCCCCCTCCACTCCGCCGCCGACATCCAGCAGCGTGCGCGCGAGACGGACGCGTGACCTATTCTGGGGGAGGAAGCCGCTTTCTTCAGAAAGGGGTTCCTCCCCCAGGATCACTCTGTCGCGGCGTCGGCTGGCCTGATGCGGCGGTCTTTGCACTTGGGGCAGGCGAAGGTGGGAGGGGCACCGGTCTTGGGGTCGGGGGCGAGGATGAGGTCGAAGGTGTGCCCGCACTGGGTGCACTTGTAGGGCACGAGGCGGAAGGCGTCGCCGCCACACTTCGGGCAGGGCAGCTTGGGGTAGGCTTCGGTCTCGGAGAAGACGGCGTCGGCGTCGGCCTCCAGGTCCGCGTTGAAGCGATAGCCGCACTTCGAGCACTGCCAGCCGAGGGTCGGCTTCGGGGCGGTCCCCTGCCTCATGGTGCTCACGATCCACCAGCCGCACAGGGCGATCGCGGCGATGAGGAGCGCGGCGAGACCAGCCTTCGCGGATGAGCTCATCGAGGGTCTCCAAGAGGATGGACAGGCTCAATCATCCACCCATCCATTCATCCAGTCATCCAGCCGCCGACTTGCCCTTCTCACGGCCAGTAGAAATGGCTGCCGCCGTAGGTGGCGTGGAGCTGGAGCGTGGTGAACTTTCGGTTCTCCGCGCTGCCGTTGACGTAGTAGACGCTCACGTCCTCCGGCGCCCTGGGGTCGATGGAGCGGCAGGGGTGCGCGCCGTTGTAGTGGCCGCCGGTGACGGAGTGCCAGATGTTGTCCTGGAGCAGCGCGAGCTTGGGGTTTGCGGTCATCCCCTTGGGGGTGATGCTGGCGTCGGGGAGGAGGGTGGCGCGGGTCATGTGGAGGTTGGCCATGTTCTGGTAGCCCCACACGTAGTCCCACTTGTCGCCGCCCGGCTTGTTCCAGTAGCGGCGGTCGTTATAGCGGGGGTAGGAGATGGGGCAGTAGAAGATGCGGTAGTCCCTGATGTACTGGGGGTAGAGGGCTGGTGAGGTCAGGTCGGTCCAGTGAGGGAGGCAGTAGCTGGCTCGTGGCGGGTAGAGGCGGCCGTTGTTCAGGGCGTACTGGTTCATGCCGAGGCCGATCTGGCGGATCTGGCTGAGGCACTTGGTCTTTCGCGCGGTGTAGGACGCCTTGGCGATGACGGGGAGGGCGATGGCCGCCAGGAGCATGATGATGGCGATCACCACCAGCAACTCGATCAGGGTGAAAGCGGTTCGCGTTCTCATCGGCAGAGATCCCAGCCGCAGTGGTCGTTCCCCGCTACTGCCTCTATCGTAGCGGATCTGCCGCGGCGAATCAACCGCTGCTGGCCGCCGCACGGGGGCGGGGTGAGGGCAGGTCACTTGACCACCGGCGCCGGATCGCTATAATCCGATGGGTTCCCGTGTCCAGGGCCGGTCCGAGAAGAGAGGAGCGCCGATGGCGGCTGTCGAGTGTCCGAACCGCGAGGTCAACCTCGCGATGTGTCCCTGCCCGGCCGATGACTGCGACAACAAGGGCATCTGCTGCCTTTGCGTCCGCAACCACGCGAGCAAGGGCCAGAAGACCGCCTGCATGCGCGGAGCCGAGCGGCCCGCCGACACCCTCTCCCTCCGAGGCGTCGCCACGGCCAAGTGCGCGCAATACGCCGACAATAAGGCCTTCTGCCCCTGCGACTACGACCCGTGCAGCAACGGCGGCACGTGCTGTGACTGCATCCGCAACCACTGGGGCAACGGGGCCTATCCATCCGTAGCCTGCATGCGGGGCTGAGGCGCGAAGGCCCGCGAGGACGCGCAGGCCGGACGGCAGAAGAAGAGAAGATCGAGGACGACGACGAGGACGAGGGCGATTGAAGAGCGGGTGAGCCATGGCCAGGAAGCCAAGCCGCGAGG
>CAZDNN010000066.1:0-17662 GCA_964506385.1 uncultured Planctomycetota bacterium | reverse complement strand
CGGTGGTCAAGAGGCGCTACGGCGCCACAATCGACGACGAGGACGACGACGACGACGAGGACGAGTGAAGAAGGAACCCCAACAGCCGGGGGGAGACTCTGGGCCATCGGGGCGCTTGACTTTCCGGCGGGGGCGTGGTTGGATGGAGGCGGTGAGGGATGGGTTCGGGGGGGTGAGCGGGCCGGTCTTGCTTGGAGGCGTGTCGATGGGGAACATGATGGACCGTCGGGCGTTCCTGCGGACGAGCGCGATGACCGTGGCGGCCGTGGCCGCGCGGAACGGGCTGGCCGCCGAGGCGGCCCCAAAGTCCCGAATCGTGGTGGCGCGCGGCGGGGGGGCGGCAGACAGCGATGAGGGCGCGCTCGCGCGCATGAAGGCCGCGCTCGACAAGTTCGGCGGCTTCGCCGACCTGGTCAAGGGCAAGAAGGTCCTCATCAAGGTCAACGCCACCGACGGCGGATACCGCGACGCCAACACCTCCTCTCAGGCGACAAACGCCTTGTTGACTCTGTGCAAGGAATGCTCCCCTGCGAGCATCACCATCATCGGCCAGGAGTGGGGCGGATGGCGGGCGAAGCGCAAGGGGCTCCCGACCCTCGGCGAGTGCATCCAGAGTCACGGCGTCCCCATCAAGAATCTCGGCCGCTATTGGGTGAAGGGCACCGAGGCCGACTACAAGCTCATGGACCCACAGCCCCCGCACTGGAAGAAGCTCTACGTCGCCAAGGACATCTTCGAGCCCGACACCGTGCTGCTCAATCTGGCTCGCCTCAAGGCCCACCCCCACTGCGTCTACACCGGCGTGATCAAGAACACCAACGGCCTCACGCGGGCCATGTACGGCTACCACATGGTGGACGACACGAAGTGGCCGGCCAGCCACGGCAACCCGGCCAACAGCGACGGCTGGCACGTGTTCCCCACGAAGGAGGCCGAGGCGTACAAGCTTGCCATCGGGCCGCGGGTCGCGCTATGCATTCTGGACGCCAACGAGCCGTGCTTCGGCTGGCGCGGGCCGGGCAAGCAGCGCATCCACACGTTCCCCGCCGGCGTCGTCATCGTGGGCAACGACCCGCTGGCGATCGACGTCTTCGGCTGCGGCCTGCTCCACAAGCAGGAGCCCAAGGTCTACCCCGCGCCGCTAGCCGACTGGGCGACCGGCGGCAGCGACTACATCACCTTCAACAAGACCAAGGCCAACTACCTGCTGAAGTGCGCCGAGCTCGGCGTCGGCCAGACCGACCTCACGAAGGTCGATGTCCAGGAGGTCACCGCCTGAGGGAATTGCCGATTGGTGATTGCCGATTGCCGATTGTGCCGCGTCGCTGAGCCGGCTCCGGGGTCTTTGCTCTCCCATTCATCATTCGACATTCGGCGTTCGGCATTCGACATTCTCCGCTGGCACCATCTCCTCGGGGGTAGACCCTGAATGGGCGAGGACGCGCGCCGTCCCGAGGATCGCCTCCTTCCTTCCCGTCGCTTCCTGATCGCCTGGACGGCTGCGATCGTGCTCCTGGCCGCGGCCGCGTGGCTTCTGCTCCCGCGCTGGTCCTGGTACATGCGCAGCCGCACGGCGCGGGTCGAGCGGGGGGCGGTGACCGCCGTCGAGCACCAGGGCTCGATGGACCGCGTGACCGTGACCTGCGCGAGCGGCCCTGTCACGCTCGAGGTCGAGCGGCCGAGCAGCATCTTCGCGCCCCAGGCGGTGGACGAGGGGGAGCGGGTGCTCGTGCGCTTCGGCGCCGACGGCCCGAGCCTCGGGCCAAAGGTCCGCGACAGGACGCTCCTGGCCGTCACGGCGCTCTTCTTCATCATCCTGGCCGTCGCGGGTGGGAAGCGGGCGCTGCGGACGGCGCTGAGCCTCGTCGCCGCGTTCCTCCTGCTCGTCCTCGTCCTCGCGCCCCTGACGCTGGCAGGGTGGAACCCGCTGCTCGTGGGCCTCGTCCTGGCCGGTGTCATCGCGGCGGGGACGATCGCCGTCGTGGCGGGGCTCAACCGCGCGGCACTGGCCGCGCTGCTCGGGACCCTCGGCGGCCTGGTCCTGGCCGTGGCCGTCGGCCTCCATGCGTCGTGGCTGCTGGCGCTCACAGGACTGTCCATCGACTTCGGCCCCTACGCCCACCTCGGCACGCTCTACTGGCGCTCGCCTCAGACGAGGCACGTGGACTTCGGGGGGCTGCTCGTCGCGGGCGTGGTGCTGTCGTGTCTGGGCGCGGCGATGGACGTGGCGGTCACGGTGGCGGCGGCGGTGCGGGAGATCGCGGCCAACCGCCCCGACGTGTCGCGGCGCGAGGCCCTTCGCGCCGGCCTGTCGGTCGGGCGTGCGGCGGTGTGGGTCACGGCGGCCACCTTCTTCTTCGTCCTGCTGGGCGCCAACATCGAGCCCTTCCTCGCCAGGAGCCTCCAGCACGACCCCGCCGAGTGGGTGCGGCTGCTGGGCTTCGAGGAGATCGCCGTCGAGGTCGTCCGCCTCGTCGCGGCTGGCCTCGCCATGACCGCGGTCGCGCCGCTCACGGCCCTTTGTGCCGCGGTGCTGCTCGCGCGCCGCCGGGCTCCCGCCATTCCAGATTCGAGATCCCAGATTCCAGATGCCGAGCCGATGCGCCCTGGGCCTCCCTCCTCCCAGTCGGCAATCGGCAATCGGCAATCGGCAGTCCCATTCCTCTGGCGTCTCGCGGTCCCTGGGGCCTTCGCCGCCGTCCTCGTCCTGGGCCTGGTTCTCCTCGATCGGCTGGCGCTGCGGAGCATCCCCGCGCCGCTCGATGCGTCGGAGCAGGCGGGGTTCGCGTCGGAGCAGGCGCTGGGCCGTGTCCTGGCCGTCCGCCCGCCAGCGGTGGACGAGGGCAGCGAGCGCCCCGACCTGCGGGATGAGCCGGTGCGCTGGCAGCTCATCGCCTGCCAGGTGCTCAGCGGCGAGCACGCCGGCAAGGTCGTGCTGGTCAACCAGATGGTGCATCCGAACCCCGAGTACGTGATCGTCGTCCGCGAGGGCGACTATGCGACGCTGGAACTGGCGTCGCGGGGCGACGTGGTCACGTCGTCGGCCCTGCGCAAGCCGGCGCTGCGCCATCGCGCGCTGCTGGCCATGGTCGGCGTGCTGTTCCTCGCGCTGCTCGCCTTCGGGGGCTGGCGGAGCGCGCGGAACACGCTGGGGGTGGTCGGCATCGTGGCGTTGTTGCTGGCCGTCGTTTTCCCGCTACTGAGGTCCGGGGTGCCGCCTCTGGCAGTGATGGCCGGGTTCAGCGCCACCGTGGTGGGCGGCGTGCTGCTGCTCTTCTACGGCTGGGACCGCAAGGCCCTCGCGGCGCTCGCGGGCACGGTGGGTGCCCTCGTCCTCGTCGTCGCCGTCACGGCCGTGGCGAGCCACGGGCTGAAGCTCACGGGCCTCGACAGCCCCGGCTCGCGCTACCTCGTCGAGCTGTGGCAGCACCCGCCAAGGCTCCGCTTCGACTACCGCGAGCTGCTGCTCGCGGGGCTGCTGGTCGCGGTGCTGGGCGTGGCCATCGACACCTCCGTGAGTATCGCGGCGGGCATCGAGGAGCTCTACCGCACGCACCCGGCCATCGGCCGCCGCGCCGCCTTCGCCTCGGGCCTGGCCATCGGGCGCGACGTGATGGGCGTGTGCGCCACGACCTTCGTCTTCGCCTCCGTCGGCGTGCGTATCCCCGTGCTGCTCTGCCCGGCCGCCGCCGGCCTCGCGCCGGCCGAGCTGGTGAACGCCGAGGCGGGCTGCGTCGAGATCGTCCGCCTGCTTGCCGGCGGCATCGGCCTGCTCGCCACGGCGCCGCTGACCACCCTCGCCGCCGTCGCCCTCTTCAGCCGGCGGGGCACCGAGGCGGCTGCATCGAGGCAGGTCCCGCGCAGCGCATTCACGGCGATGGCCGCCGCCTTCGTCGGCGCCGCAGCCGCACTGGCCCTCTTCGTGCTGGAGACCCCGCCTCACGAGCGCCACCCATCCCCGCGCTTCGCCAGCCTGGAAGGGGATGGGTTCAAGGCCGTCGAGGACGAGGCGAACGCCCTGCTCGAGCAGTTCGACTACCCCCGCGCCATCCTCCTGCTCTGGCGCGCCCAGGACCGCGGCATCGGCGGCCTGCGCCCGTGCTTCGTCCTGCCCGATCTCTACCGCGACTACCTCGCCTACGTCCACTACTACGAGCGGGAGGGCCTGCCCGAGCGGGTCCAGCGCCGGTGGGCGCGGACCACCGCCGAAGCCGCGAGCCGTGCCTGGATGGTCCACCGCATCGCCGAGTACCAGGCCGCCGTCGCGAAGGCCCCCGACAGCATCCACGCCCGTCAGGGCCTCGGCCGCCTGCTCTGCCAGGCTGACCGCCCCGACGAGGCCATCCCCCACTTCCTCGCCGCCCTCGACCGCGACCCCGACAACGTCGAGCTCCTCTGCGACCTCGCCACCGCCTACACCCGCACGGGCCAGCCCGAGCGCGCCGACCCCCTCGCCGAGCGCCTGAGGCGTCTCGCCCCGCAGCACCCGCGGGTTCAGGAGCTCCTTGAGCGGCTGAAGCCGGCCCTCAGCCCCCGATAGGGCCCATAGGTCCCATGGGTCCCATGGGTCCTATTCGACGCGCCACAGGAGCGTCAGAATTGGGCTTTGGGGCGGATGTAGCGGAAGCCGATGTCGGGCTGCTTGCCGTTGGCCCGCTCGATGTCGCCCTGGTCGTCCCTGCCGTTCTCGCCGACGGCGTAGAGGACGAAGCCCTCGGCGTCCTTGCGATAGAGCAGCGGCTTGCCGCTGAAGGGGTCGGGCGGCAGGGCCTCGACGAGGTCGGGGACGAGGGCGTCGAGCATCTCGGGCAGCTTCCCGTGCTTCGCCTTGTGGCGGAGGGCGGCGAGGGCGAGGCGGGCCGTGTCCACCCGGGCCATGTGCTGCTGGGCGGCGATGAACGTGCGGCCGAGGGCGGGGAGGAGCGTGCGGCACATGACGTAGTGCCTCGGGATCTGCTTCTCGAGGTCCTGGCCGAGGCGGGCGCCCGCCTGGAGCGACGCCGGGTACGGCCGCCGCCCAGCCTCGACGTAGGCGGTCATCAGGTCGATGTAGTGGACCATGTCCATCTTGAAGTATGCCTTGGGCACGACATTGAGCAGCACGGGGGCCGGGCCGCCGAGCCCGACGACGAGCTCGTTGATCTTCCGCTTCTTCGGGTTCAGGACGTAGCGGCGGTAGCAGTCCATCCCGAAGCAGCGCTCGGCGAGGAAGACGTTCTCGAGCAACGTGCGGTCGGCCTCGCCGGCAAGGGCCTTCTGGACGCGCCCGAGCGCCTCGGGCGACGGCGCGACGCGGCTGACCCAGCGCTGGGCCTGGGCGACGGCGATGCTGTCGCAGGCGATGCGGACGAGCGCGGTGATCAGCACGGGCTCGTGCCGCAGGTGGTGGCCGATGCGGAGGCTGGCAACGATGGAGTCGGCGGCCTCGTCGGCCTTGCCGCGCTCGGTGCGGGCGATGGCCTCGAGGGCGAGGAGCCGGGTCGCGCCACGCATGCTCGACAGGTGCTGGAGCTGGAGCATCAGGCCGTCTTCGAAGCGGAGGGGGAACTTGCAGCCGTCGAGCTTCGCCGCGCGGTGGAGCAGGCCGAGCACCTCGGTGTGGAGGTCGAGGTAAGCCTCGATGGCCTCGAGCATCGCCTGCGGCAGCGCCTCACCCTCGGGGGGCAGCTCCGTGTCGCCGACGATCGGCAGGTCGTCGCCGGGGTCCTGCTCCGCGATCTTCTTCATCTGCGCGAAGGCGGCGCGGTAGAGGCGAGCGGCGTTCTGGCCCTTGGGCGGGTCGGGGTACAGCCGATGGAGGTCGGCCAGAGAGGCAGGCTCGCCCGCCTCGCGCATGGCCTTCACGCGGGCATCGAGCCGCGCCGTGGCAACGCCGTCCCACAGCGCGGTGAGCTGCCCGGGCGCGCTGAGCAGAGCTGCCAGGAACACCTGGAGTGCGACGGGCATGCCCAGCCTCCTTCCACACGCCGATTCTAGCCCGTGTCCGCGCGGGAATCAACCGGCGATGCCTTGGCTCTCTAGGTATATACCGCCACGCCCCTCGGCCGTCAAGGGCGCCGGGTGGCGGGAGTAGAGCAGGTGTAAGACGAAAATAGGGTATATCTCGAAAAAAACTTATGCCGCTGCCTCCCGTCTGATGATCTTCCCACATCAACGCTTGTATCGAGCTCTGGCGCCGCAAGTCCGGCGGCGACGGGCATGTGCCGGGGGACTATGACCTATAGGGGTGGAGAAGAAGGGGTTCCTGCCGGCCTTGGGAATCCCGGCTTCTCGTACGAGCGACGTTGGCCCGCGTTCCTCATCAGGTTCCGCCGCCAGCGGCTCGCTCTCGCCGCGTGCTGCGTCCTCCATGCGGCCCGTCCTCAACGTATCCATCACGGATACGCCTGCGGAGGGCCGCCTGTGCGTCCTTGCCCGCGACGAGAGCGAGCGCACTGGGCACGACGCTCTGCATACGATGCCACCAGGCCGGAGAGGGCGTTTCCGCTTGCACTCACGTCGGCGACACCCTCCACGGCGAAACCTGGTGAGGAATGCGGGCCTGGAGGCGACGAAGGACCCAGTTGGCTCACCCCCTCTATGGCCGCCCCGTCGCCGCACGCTGCTCTTTGACAATCTGGTTTTGCGGGGCCTGCGCCGCCGGCAGCGGTGCAGAGGCTGGGGGGCCGCCCCTGGGGCCCCCAGCCTCTGCCCGCGCGGCGTGGGCCGAAGAGGCCTCCAGGTGGCTTCTACCAGCCCTTGGGCTCGCCGAGGTCGGCGGCGACGAGCTCGGCGACTTTCTGGCCGCTGAGGAGCATGCCGCCGAAGATCGGGCCCATGCGGGGCGCGCCGTAGACGGCGTTGCAGACCATGCCGGCGACGTAGACGCCGGGGTAGATCTCGCGGGTGTTCTCGACGATGGCCTTCTCGCCGAGGTCGGCGTCCATGGGCCGCTCGCCCTCGAGGCCGCCGCTCGGCGTGTCGAGCCGGACCTGGGCCTTGTTGACGAGCACCTTGGCGATCTCGGCGGGGTGGCCGGTCGCCTCGATCACGGCTCGGGCGCGAATGGTCAGGGGATCGACGTGCAGGCCCGCCATCTCGACCGGGCTCCACTGAATGACGCAGCCCGTGACCCGCCCGCCCTGGAGCATGACGTCCTCGACGCTCACGCAGTTGAACACTCGGGTGCCCGCGCTGGTGGCCTTGTAGATGAGGGCGGCCATGGCGTGGACCGCGTCGGCGGTCCAGTAGCCGTCGCCGGCGTCCACGCTCTGGATCCCCATCTCGTCGAGGATGGCCTTCCCCGCGTCCTGGACGACGATCTCGTTGAACATCATGCCGCCCCCCGGCATGCCGCCGCCGGGGCTGAGCTTGCGCTCGAAGAGCGCGACGGCGTAGCCCGCGCGGCTCAGGTAGCAGGCGGCGGTGAGCCCAGCCGGCCCGCCGCCGGCGATGGCCACATCCAGCTCGGCGGCCTCGCACAGCTTGCGGGCGTAGGTCTCGACAATAAGACGCGTGACGCGGATCTCATCCAGCTTCACAGCGTCTGCTCCTTTCTGGACGGGTCGGTGTGCACCAAAAAAGCCCGGACCACACCACCGTGGCCGGGCCGACGGCTGCTTCCCTACGCAGGCATTATCCTGTGTCAGGTTCCTGGGGTCGACCCGAGTCCTCTCAGCCCCGCCCGTCGGGCGGAGCTCCCCCAGCAGCCGCCTCCCATTGTACGTGCCCGGCGAGCCGGCGTCAAGGCGTCGGGCAGATGCACCCTTCCTTGCGTGCGCCGCAGCGCGGGCACTTGGGCACGTTGACGTTGCAGGGGTAGCCCTGGGCCTCGCCTGGGCCGAGGATGGTGAAGGAGGCGGAGAGCTCGATCTCGGGGGTGTGGGCGGCCACGGCGATGGCGTTGCGGTCCGCCACCTCGTCGGCGCGGAGGCGGAAGTGCCAGCAGCCCTGGCGCACGAATGTCTGCTCGGCGGTCCAGCCGTCGGGCACGGCCAGCTCGACCCGCGAGACGCTGAGCGGGGTGTCGTCGTGGGAGGCCGAGATGCTGACGGTCTTGTCGATGCCGGGCCGCAGGACGGGCTCGCCGTGGTAGTGGAGGGTCAGGTCGCGGCCCGAGACGCGTTCGATGGCGGACATGGGGTCGCGGTCGATCGCGGGCAGCGCGCGGTGGTTGCGGAACAGGACGGAGAGGTCATCTGGCACCGCGGTCGCGTCGGCGAAGTCGGCGGCGTCGGAGCGGGCGTCGAGCATCGCCCGGGCGACGGCCTCGGTGCGGGCGGTCAGCTCGGCCACGTCGGCGGGGGCGCCGCAGTCGCCGGTGAACTTGTGGAGGACGATGGCCTCGCCGATGGGCTCGCGCCAGCGGGCAGGGATCCCGGCCGTGCCGCCGAGGATGCCGAGCACGGAGCCGAGGGTCGCGCCGGTGCAGTCGGTGTCGTAGCCGCAGTTGACCGCCTTGCAGAGCCTGTCGCCGAAGTCCGTGCCGTAGAGCCAACCGAGGATGGTGAAGCCGTGGTTCTGCGGTGCGTGGCAGGGGTTGTGGTGGCCGAAGGCGTCGAGGATGCGCTGGCGGGCCTCGGCCCAGGGCACGCCGTGGCCGTGGCACCAGACGGCGTCGCGGATGACGCGGGAGATGCGGCTCCAGATGGGGATCATCTCGAGGCCGATGCGAATGAGGGTCTTCGGGTCGTCGAGCACGAATGCGGCGGATTCGAGGGCGGCCCAGAACATCTCGCCCCAGAGGCCCTCGCCGCCCGCGTGGTCGAGCACGGCGTCGTGCCAGGCGAGCGCCGCGGCGAGCTGGGGGTCGCCGGGGGCCACGCAGGCCCAGATCTCGCTGCGGATGGGCGAGCCCATCTCGTCGATATAGTAGTTCTCGAAGCATCCGCTGACAGGGGGCCGCAGCCCCCGGCCGAGATTGCGGCGGCAGAAGCCGTACTCGTTCCACGGATAGCTGCTCAGGTACTCGACCCAGTAGTCGGCGAGGTCGCCGCAGAAGATATCAACGCCCCGGTCCTCGAGGCAGCGCAGCCAGGCGAGCTGGAGGTCGAGGTCGTCGTTCGGCGCGCTCTCGTCGGGCATGGGGTCGTAGTAGGTGAGGCTCTGGGCCTTCTTCTGGCACTCGTACGGCGCCCCCAGGGTGCCGCCGATGTTCTTCCCCAGCCAGCAGGCGTAGACCTTATCGCGGTAGTCGTCGATCCCGATTCGCACGGGGCGGGCCATGACCGCTCCTTTCTCAGAAGGCCTGGCGGGCCAGCGTCTGCCAAGTATACCGGCTGGCTGTGAAAAGGGAAGCGCGTGATGCGCCTGTGTGTGGCGGAGGGCGAATCAGGCCTGGAAGCCGCGGTCGCGGAGCTGGTTGAGGGCGGTGGCGGCGGCGGAGCGCACGGCGGGGTTGTCGTCGTCTACCATCTGATGGAGGAAGCGGACCGAGCCCTTGGGGTCCACGCGAACCATAACGAAGATGAGGTCGGCCTGGCCGCCGTCGGGGTTGAGGGGGCGGTAGCGGAGGGGGTGGCGGCCGTGGATGATCTCGTACATCCTGGTGAGCTTGTCGCGATCGTCGAGGTGGCCGAGCTCGCGGATGGCCCACTGGCGGATCTCGCCGCGCGGGTCGAGCCGCTCGCCGAAGTTGAGCGACTCGACGAGGCGCTCGAGGATCTCGGGGTAGTGGAGCTTCTTGAGGCCGCGGACCGCCGCGGTGCGGACATCGGTGGGGGTGCGGTGGCTCTTGAGCACCTCGATGAGGGCGCCGCAGTGGCGGACGTCCACCACCTCGGTCAGAGCCTCGATGGCCGCCTGGCGGGCCTGGGGGGACTGGCGTTCGTGCAGCACGGCGCCGTTGAGGGCCTCAAGCACCTGGCGGTCCGCATGCCGGTGGTAAATGGCGGCGAGAGCCCGCGCCGCCTGGATCTGGAGAGCCGCGTTGTCCTTGAAGAGCGCCTCACGCAGGATCGGGATGGCCCGCTCCGTGCCGATCTCCATCAGCCGCTGCATCGCCGCCACACCGTCTTCCAGCGGCCGGCTCTCCTCGAGAGACCCCTCCACCGACCGGATCGCCGACGACTCACGGAACCGGTTCAGGAGTCCCATACCGGCCTCCCGCACAAGCCCAGCCCTCAACTGCCCTCTATCATGCCGTACCGCCGCCGCGACGTCAACGAAAAACCGGGCGGCGCGACCTCGCGCGACGGCGCCTACCGGCCTGCTGCGAGGGCCGATGCGGCCATCGCGCGGGCCGCGGCGACGCGGTGGCAGGCGGCGACGTGGCCGGGCGCGACCTCGGCCAGCTCAGGCACCTCGCTCCGGCAGGCCCCCTCGGCCAGGGGGCAGCGCGGGTGGAAGGCGCAGCCCGGCGGCGGAGCGAGGGGCGACGGCACGTCACCCTGGAGCACGAGACGCCGGACCCGCACCGAGGGGTTGGGTTCCGGTATGGCCGAGAGCAGGGCGATGGTGTACGGGTGGGCAGGCTCGGCGAACAGGCGGTCTGCGGGGGCGCGCTCGACGATGCGGCCCAGGTACATGACCGCCACGGCGTCGCACAGATGCCGCACCACCGCCAAATCGTGGGCGATGAACAGATAGGCCAGGCCCAGCCGCCGCTGGAGGTCACGCAGCAGGTTGACGATCTGGGCGCGCACCGAGACGTCGAGCGCCGACACCGGCTCGTCGCACACCACGAAGCTCGGCTCGACCGCCAGCGCCCGCGCAATGCCCACACGCTGACGCTGCCCGCCCGAAAACTCGTGAGGGTAGCGTCCCGAGGCGTCCGGCGGCAGCCCCACCAAGTCCAGCAGCTCGCCCACCCGCTCGCGGGTGGCCGCGCCCGGGGGCCGGCGACCGTGCAAGCGGATGCCTTCCGCCACGGCCTCGCCCACAGTCAGGCGCGGGTTGAGCGAGCTGTAGGGGTCCTGGAAAACGATCTGCGCGTGCCGGCGGAAGGCCCGCAGCTCGGCGGCGGACAGCGAGCAGACGTCCGTGCCGTCGAACTCGATGCTCCCGCCGTCGGGCTCCAGCAGCCGCAGCAGCGTGCGTCCGCAGGTCGTCTTCCCGCAGCCGCTCTCTCCCACAAGTCCCAGGCACTCGCCCCGGCCCACCTCCAGGTCCACCCCATCCACGGCGCGGACCCTCCCCGCCAGCCGCCGCCACGGCCCGCGCCGCACCGCGAACGCCTTGCGCAGCCCGCGAACGCGGAGGAGCGGCTCAGACCCAGGCCGGACAGTCACTAACAGGATCCCCTGATGTCTGCTCCACACACGATACCAGCCAGCGGCCGAGCCGTCAACGCCCGGCGGGGGGCTTCTTCCAGACGAGCTCGACCTCGCGGACGGTGTAGAGGCACTGCTGGCCAGCGTCGGGGGCGGCGAAGAGGCCCAGCTCGATGCTGTCGGCGCCGCCCAGCTCGGGGAAGGGAATCCGCCTGCCCACGGCGCGGCCGTTGCGGAACACATCTACCGTCCCGTCGCCCACGGCGATGCCGAGAGCGAAGCGCTCGGCGGCCACCAGGCCCGGCAGATCGCTCCACGGGCCGGCCTCCTCCCCACGCAGGACCCGCCACGCCAGCCGGCGGCTCGGCTGGGGCTCGATGATGGTGCGGAGCGCCACCTGCAAGCGTGTCTCGCCCACACCCAGCGAGATGCCGACCGGCGCCTGGTTCGTCATCGGCACGGCCACCCGCGCCTCGAACCGCGAGAAGAGGCGGGGCGCGCCGCCTTCGCCCGGTGCGCTGAGCGCGACACCGCGAGCCACCCATCGCAGCGCCGCCGCCGTCGGCTGGCCCTGGAAGCAGAGCGCGTTCCCCCGGATCACAGGCACCGGCACGCCGCTGCCCCCGGCCGCCCAGCCCTCGGGCAGCCGCGGCGTGTCCGCCCCCTGGAAGGCCAGAGTGGTGAACTCCTCGCCGCGGGCCACGAAGATGCGGCGGAGGGCGTCGGCCGCATAGCGGGCGACCTCCGGCACGTCCGTCGCCGCCTGCGCCTCGCGGAAAAGCTCTTCCGCCCGCTCGCGGGACCCGGCGAGGCCGGTGTGGGCGGCGTAAGCCTTCGCCGCGAGCGCGTACGGCTCCGGCACGGGCGCCGCGACGAGGGCGCGGTCGAGCAGCGCCGCGGCGTCGCGGCGGCGGTCGGCTAGGCGCAGGGAGACGATGGCCAGGCGCACCAGGTCGCGCGCCTCCGCCTGCTCGCCCGCCAGCGGGCCGAGGGCCTCCGCCGCCTCGGCGAACAGGCCCCGAAGGTACAGGCTCGTGGCGAGCCCCCGCAGCACACGCGGGTCCGCCGGGCGCAGGAGGCGGGCCTGGGCGAACCGCTTCGCCGCCGCTTCGGGATCGCCCTGTCGAAGATGGCAGCGCCCGAGGCCGCAGAGCGCGTCCAACACCGATCGGTCGATGTCCAATGCGGATCGGCAGGCGGCGACGGCCTCGTCGAGGCGCCCGGCCCGCTCGTGGAGGTAGCCGACGGCGAGATGCCACGCTACGGAGGCGGTCGGCCGGTCCTCGATCGTCGCGAGGAGCTTGTCGGCGTCGTCGAGCCGGCCGAGGGTGGCGAGGGCGAGGACGGCGTTGGCGGCAGCCTTGGTGTGGCCTGGCGCCGCGGTGCGGCAGGCCTGGAAGCGCGCGAGGGCCTCGGCGTAGTCGCCCTGGTGGAAGAGCACGGCGCCGAGGTTGTTGAGCGCGCAGGCCGGCGGCTCGGCAGCGTCGGCCGCCTGGCGGAGCAGGGCGGCGGCCGGCTCGACGCGGCCCGCCATCAGGTGGCTGAGCGCCTGGGCGTTGCGGACCGCCGGGTCGTCGGGCGCGGTGGCGGCGAGGGCGCGCAGCAGGCGGTCCGCCTCCGCGGCCCGGCCGTCCAGCAGCCGCGCCTCGGCGGCCAGGCGCAGGAGAGACTGGGCGACCTCCGCCGTCGGCGCAGGCGTCTCGCCCTTGGCCACGGCGTCGAGAGTCGTCTCCGTCGCGGCCTCGAAGCCGGCAGCACAGTGCTGATACGCGAGACCCAGCAGGTCGTGCTCGAAGCAGCGACGGGCCAGGCGCAGCCGCACGGCGGGCGAGGCCGCGCCGGCCTCCACCGCCGCCTGGAGAGCGCCGACCTCGCCGTCGCGGTCGCCCCGCGACAGGCACAGGCCGGCGAGCAGGACATATGCCTCGCGGCGCTTGGGGTCCACCTCGGCAGCCTTGCGCAGCGCCGCAGCGGCCTCGTCGAGCAGGTCGCAGTCGATGCAGTCCCGAGCCAGGGCCACGAGGGCGGCGGGGTCGGCGGCGGCGGCGCGGAACCGCTCGCGGCAGGCTTCCTGCACGGTGGCCGTCTTGCGCTTGAGCACCAGCAGGTCGGCGATGACGAGGGGATTCCTGGGATGGCCCATGCCTCGGGGCTTGTTGTAGTAGAACCAGATCCTGCCGCCGTCCTCGCGGTGGATCGAGCCTGCGATCGGCTCGGGGTCGCCCTTGGCCTGGACGATGTCGTGGGGGCGGGGCTGGATGACGCACTCCTTGCCCGTCTTGAGCGCAGGTGGCTGGGGCTCGGCGATGAGCGTGAGCAGGTGGGCTTGGGGGCGGACGACGCGGCGGCGGTACAGGCTTGGCCACGGGTCGGCTGGCGGCGGGGCGATCTCGAGGGGCGGCAGCGGCGGGGCCGGCAGCGCGGCCGCATCGTCGTGGGCGGGCGGCGGCCCGCCGGCCTGGAAGGGGTCCCGCGCGGCGCCCGACCAGAGCTGGCGGAACGGGGCGGTGAGGAAGGGCGCGGCGGGCAGCGCGGCCTCGGCCGGCAGCACGGCGCCCGGCGGCCCGACCGCCGTGCGCACCTGCCACGTTGCCATCGTCCGCCACGCGACCACGACCAGCAGGGCGGCCGCCGCAGCGCACGCCAGCCGCTCGCGGTGCTCACTCACCACACTCCAGGCGGTTCGCTGCACGGTCATCCCCCTGGCCTGTGTCAGTAGATGGGCGCGCGACCCCCGTCGCGCTCCGACCGCGCCGGCGGGCCGGCGAGGACGACATCGGGGCGGACGCGCACGCTGGCGAACGTGACCGAGTAGTCCACAGCATTCGTGCCGGGCCCTGCGTTGACGGCGAGCCCGGCGATGCTGAGGAAGGTGGAGCCGCCACCGCGCGGCGGCTGGCCGAGTGCGTGGAGCCAGGCCGCAACGGCGTCCAGGCTGCCCCGCGCCGACACGGTGACGGCGGCCTCGTCGAGGTAGGGCAGGGCCGCTGCCTCGGCGAGGGGTGGGGCCGCGGGGCGCAGCTCCTCGATGCCGACGCCATGGCCGATGGCCGCGTCGAGGATCAGGTAGGCCATGACGAGCTGGCGGCGGAGCCTGGGGATCGCCGCGGGGTCCGCGGGCCGCCCCATGGCGCCCTGCGGGTCGAAGACGGCGGGGATGCGGCTCTGGGGGGCCCGCTCCGCTGCCGCCCTGATGCGGGCGTGCAACTCGGCGCTGAGCGCCACGTAGGCGTCGGCCGGGTCGCCCGCCGCGCCGGCCGTGCCGCCGACGGCCCCCGCGTCGAACGCGACGAGAGCGGTGAGCTCGCGCAGCCGCCGATCGAGGGTTTCCATGCGCCGGCCGAGCTCGCGCTGGGCCTCGTCGAAGGCCGTGGCATCGGGGCTGCGGAAGTAGCGGTCGGCCTCGCCCTGGAGGGCACGCAACGCCCCCGCGGCACGCGCCGTCGCCGAGCGGAGCGGGGCCCGCACCCCCAGCAGATACACCGCCGTCAGCGCCACGGCTGCGCCGAGGCCGACGACGAACCGCCTATCCTCCCTGGCCAGGGCCATGGGGTCCTTCCTCGAGCAGGGCCTCGGAGGGTGAGAAGACGACCTGGAACTCCACGCGGTCGCGTGTCGCCGCGCCCAGGAGACTCTGTCGCAGTGGGTGTGCGTTCAAGGGGGGGCCGCGGAGCGCGCGGATGAAACTCTCGAGCTCCTCGCCTGCGCCCCGCGCGCGATGCGCCGTCGCGGCCCCTCGAAGCTCGAAGACGACCCGCTGGGGAACGTCCCCCACCATGCCCCCGAGGCCCCGTGGGCCCGCGCCCGCGCGGAAGCGCAGCGACTCGAGGCGAACGGCGGCCGGCGTCTGCTCCCGGAGAGCTTCGAGCGTGCGGAGCAGGAAGGCGTTGGCGCGGACCCTGTCGGCCAGCAGATGGAGCTTGCGGCGGCGGTCCTCGATCCCGCTGCGGGTCCCGTCGAGGCGCGCCGCCGCCTGCCTTGCATCGCGGACCGCGGCCCGGACCGTCGCGAGCTGGTCGCGGGTCACCCGCCAGTTGTGCACCGTCCCCAGGGCACTCGTCCCCAGGGCCAGCAGGACTAGCGCCGCCGCCGCCCAGGCGAAGATGCCCTTGCGGCGGAACCGCCGCCGCCGCGCCACGCGCTCCGGCACCAGCCGCAGAGCAAACGCGTCCTGCCCGGCCGCCATCATCGCCAGCCCCAGCGCAACGCCGTACGGCGACGGTGACTCGCGCACCGACTCCGCGCCCGCGACGCACGCCCCCACGTCCAGAAGCTCCACTGGCCTGCCAAGGCCCTCCGCCAGGCTCTCGCGCAACCCGCGCAGCCCGGCGCCCGCCCCGCTCAAATAGAAGCGGCTGACCTCCAGACCCGTCAGCGCGGTCTGCGTGCGGGCCAACATCAGCGCGCTCTGCACGGAGCGGGTGAGGTGCTCGGCCACCGCTCCAAGCGCCTCGTAGAACCTGGCTTCCTCGCCCGTGTGCCGCGCGATCTCGCCGCCACTGAGCACCGCGCCCCGGCGGCGCTTCATCTCCTCGCCGTGCGCGAGGCTCACCCCCAGGGCATCCGCAATGGCCCGAGTGAACTCCCTGCCCCCTGGCAGCACGCTCCGGATGAAGACCAGCGCCCCGCCGCGCACGAGCACCACGTCCGTCTTCGTCGCCCCGACGTCGAGAAGAGCCACAACTTCCGAGGGAGTTGTCTCCACGCAACGGGCGATGGTGTGGAACAGCCCGACCGCCTCGGGACAGGCGTACTCGATCGGCAGCCCCCCGGCCGCACAGGCGGCCATCCGCTCCTCCAGGACGGCGTGCCGCGCCATCGCCACCAGCAGGACGAGCTCCTCGGGCGACCGCCGCGGGAGCGTCAAAGGCTGCATGTCGCGCGCGAAGGCCCGTGGGTCATCGCCCGTCGCCTGGCCGACCTCGTCGTCGAGGAGCTGATGGAGCTTCCAGGCGGGAGCTGGCGAGACGGTCAGGTAGCGGAGCACCGTGTCGCTGCCCGCGATGCCGGCCACCGCCGTGGCGCGCCGGACCCCGCGCGCGACGGCGCGGGCGGCCGCCGCCCGAGCCACGGCGCTGCTGTCCGCCGCATCCACGCCAAGGGCACCGCGCGGGACGCACTCGGCATGGAGCACTTCGACGGCGGCGGCGCTGGCACGCACCTCCACCACTTTGACCGCCTCGGCCCCGACGTCGATCCCGATGCCGTGTCCCATGGCATGTCTCTGGTGCTGCGATGCTTGGGGCCTCCGCCGCGGATTATAGCGCGGCCCATAAGGGAAAGCAACGAACGGCCCGCCGCGGGGATTGCAGAGGGGGCGGGCATTTGCTATAGTGATGGCATCAGGCCTCTGCCCGTGCTGGGGCCCGATGACGCAGGCGCAAGGGGATCGTGGGTATGAAGCTCTCCGAGCTGCTGAGCGCGGATGTCATCAAGGTCGATCTCGAGAGCACTGAGAAAGTGGAGGTCTTCCACGAGCTGATCGAGGTGCTCTACCGGGCGGGGCGGGTCGCGGACCGCGACGCGGCCCTCAAGGCGATACTCGACCGCGAGGCCATGGCCACCACGGGCATCGGCAGCGGCATCGCGGTGCCCCACGGCAAGACACCTGCCATCGACGCGCTCACCGTGGCTCTCGGCATCTCGGAGCAAGGCATCGACTATGACGCGACCGACGGCGAGCCCGTCTATGTCGTCTTCCTCGTCCTCGCCCAAGTCAGCAACCCCGGGCCCCACGTCCAGTGTCTCGGCGAGATCGCCCGCCTGCTGATGGTCCCCGGCTTCTGCGACCGCTTGCGCCGGGCCACCGGACCCCAGGAGGCGCTCGATCTCATCCGCGCCGAAGAATAGGCTGCGGCCAGCGTGTGCCAGCTTCCCATAGCCCATCCCCGTCCTCGGGTCGGACGCCGCCCCCATTCCCCATCGGGGACCGCGTTGGCGGCGGCCGCCGCGCCGCGAAGACACGCCGCCGGAGTCCTATGAAAGAGATCATCCAGCAACTCCTCGATGTCGAGAAGGAGGCCCGCCGCCGCGTGGCCGAGGCCGAGAAAGGGGCGCGCCAGGCCGTCGCCCAGGCCCGCCGCGAGGCCCAGGACCTGCTCGACGAGACCCGCCAGCGCGCGGCTGAGCAGGCCCAGCACCTGGTGGACGAGCAGACCGAGCAGGCCAGGGCCGCAAAGCAGGCCCGCCTCCAGGAGGCGCGCGAGCGTAACCGGGCCGGCGTCAGCGTCCCAGACGACCGCGCCGCCGAGGCCGTCGAGCAGATCTTCCGAGCCATCGCGGGCGAGTGAACACATCGAGCCTGGATGGGTGGACGGATGGTGGGTTGGATGACTGGAAGAGCGGATACTGGATACTGGATACTGGATGCTGGATACTGGATGCTGGATGCTGGATACTGGATACTGGATGCTGGATACTGGATGCTGGATATTTCTGGGTCATTTCGCTCCGCTCCTTACTGTCTACTGCCT
>CAZDNN010000065.1:9088-17756 GCA_964506385.1 uncultured Planctomycetota bacterium | reverse complement strand
CATCGACATCATCATGGGCGTCGAGGGCATCGAGTTCGAGCCTGCGTGGCAGAGGAGGGTGCCAACGACCTACGGCGACGTGCCGACACACGTCCTCTGCAAAGAGGACGTCATGCGCAGCAAGCGGGCTGCCGGAAGGCCCCAGGATCTCCTCGATCTCGAGAAGCTCCGCTAACCGGGCCTCCCTCGCCGCGCCACTGCCCCATTACCGCCTCACTTCGTAGTAATACGTCGCGTACCGCCCGTCGATGGGCACGGTGTTGCCCTCGCGGGCGACCTGCTTGCCGGTGGGCACGCCGTAGATGTCCACGACGCGGACGGCGGCGAGGGGGGCGCCCTTGAAGGTGAGGGTGGCTTGCACCGGCTCCATGAGAAGGGGCGGGCGGCCGGCCTTGAGGAGCTGCGTGCCGTCGGCGTTGTATTGCGTGCCCGTCTGCTTGTCGCGGGCCATGGCGGTGATGAGGATGTGCCTCGACGCGACGAGCGGCTGGTCGTCGAGCGGGGTGAACAGCAGGCTGACGAAGGGGGTCTTGACCTCGACGCGGACCCCAGGCAGGTCGTACGTGCCGCCGCCGGCGAAGCCGACAACGCCCTGGGTCTTCGGCGTCTGGACGGTGACGACGCGTCGGCCGTAGTCCCAGGTGAGCTCGCCCGTGATGCTGCGGACGACCTTCCTGTCCTTGTCCCAATACTCGCCCCAATCGACGGCGGCGGAGCGCTCGAGGCCGTCGGCGATCTTGACGGTCACGCGGCCGATGGCCAGCACCTCCTTGGGCGTGGCGAGATTGCCCTTGAGCTCCTTCTGGTCGTAGCCGCCGCCCGTGAAGTCCTGGCTCAGGGCGTCGATGCCCTGGAACACGGCGTCCACCGCCAGCCGCCGCGCGGCGACGATGGGTGCCTCGGTGATGTGCCCCTTGTGGACGGCGAAGGCGAGGGCGGGGAACTGGCCGAGGTAGTGGGGCGTCTCGGTGACGTAGGAGCGCATGTTCGGCCAGCCGCTGCCGAGGCGCGGGCGATTGCCGGCGAAGTGGTAGCTGGCGTCCCAGCCCTGGAGGCCCATGCCGTAGAAGGCGAAGAGCGGGGCGGCCTCGGCCTTCCACTGGTTCGGCGGCTTCTGGGTCCATTCGGTGATGATGAAGGGCTTGTCCTCGATCTGGTAGAAGCCGCTGGAGAGGATGTGGGAGCCGGCCTCGCCCATGTGGGTCTCGTTGTTGACCTTGCCCTCCTTGATGCCGTGTCCGCCGGCTCCGCCGCCGAAGTAGTTGTGGCGGGTGATGCAGTCCATGGCGTCGTCGCACCAGAGGTTGGCGGGGTCGGCGGCAGCGCCGCCCGCGCGCCACGCGGTGGAGAGGATGACGCCCTTGTAGCCGAGGTCGCGGAGGCGCTTGTAGCGCTGGTGGTAGTAGGCTCGCTGGGTCTCGGCGAGGAAGCGGATGAAGTCGGCCATCCGCTGTCGCTCGCGCTTGTTGCGGCGGGGGCCGTCGGCGTCCATCTCCCAGGCGCCGTAGATCGCCATGCTCGGGTTGCTCACGGAGTCGCCGCGCCGCATTCCCTGCCCCCACGCCTCCCGCAGCGCCGCGTCGGTGCCGTAGCGCTTGCGGAGCCAGTCACTCCACATCCGCTTGAGGATAGCCGTGTGCCTTGGGAACTGCTTTCCCGCCTGGAGGGTGTTGAGCGGCGCGTGCCAGAAGATGCAGTCCTCGTTGTGGACCTCGATGATGGCGAGCGCCGGGTCGTCGATGTAGCGGAGGCCGGTGTGGGGGTTCTTGTGCAGCAGGATGGCCTTCTGCCATGCCCACTCGGCGTCCTGGAGCGGGCGCATGAAGTTGACGAGTCCCGAGGAGCTGCGGCCCTCGCGGCGCTTGGGCAGCTCGGCAAGCAGCTCGGGGTCGTAGCCGTCGTCCTCGGTGACGACGTGGGGGTAGAAGCACGACCAGGTCATGTAGATGCCGTGCTTCTTGAGGGTGGCGAACCAGCGGTCCCAGGTATCGAGCCGCGCGCTGTCGAATTCCCGCTTGCCCGTCTGCGGATTCTTCCGCAGCACCCCTACGACGGCCTCGACGGGATGCTGACGCACCATGTTCACCCCGTGCTTGGCGTAGAGCCGCGCCTGCTGATCGCGCAGGCTTGCGGCGCGCGTCATCCCGGCGACCATGCCCCAGAACTTGATGGGCTGCCCCGTCTTCTCGAGCACGAAGGCGCTGCCCTTACGCTGCACGAAGCCGAGCTTGCCGGCCGGCCGGTGCAGCAGGCGGCTCATGTCGATGATTGACCTCTCCGAGAAGGCGTCGTCGTCGGGGAACACGGGGAACCAGGTGTCGGGACCCGCGGTGGCCGCCTCGCCGAGCAGCGGCTTCTGCACGCCGGAGGGCGCCCAGGGGAAGTTGACGAAGCACATGCAGTCGATGCCCCCGTGATTCGCGATCTTCGACGACGTGCGGATCGTCAAGGAGTGCTCGCCGGGCTTCAGGTCGAAGGTCGCGCCCTTCACCCAGCCGATGAAGCGGTGGTCGGGCTTGGCCACCAGGTTGAGCCGCTCCCGCACGTCGCTCGTCAGGTCCATCTCGACCCACTCGCCGCCGTCGAGGCGGTAGTGCTGCGTCATCAGCACGACGTTGCAGCGCAGCCACCACGTGTACCGCCCGCCCTCCTTCACCGTGAAGCGCCAGGTCGCCACGCCAGGCTGCCCCTGTCGATAGTGCGAGAGCCATTCGCGGCCCGACAGCATGTCCTTCCTGACGCGGTCGTACCAGCCGTGCTTCTTGAAGTTGTGCTGCGTGGCATCCTCGCCCTCGATCCACACGGCCTCGCCGGCCAGAAGCTGGCAGGCCAGTACGAGGGTGAGCATAGCTGCGGCTGTCTGTTGCCTCACCGCGGATCTCCACCTGGCGATGGCTGGCTCCTCTTCCTCCTCGGCACGGGGGTATGCTAGCGATGCGCTCCTGACCGTGCAAGCATGCGGCCTGGGTGGTGGAACTGATTGACTTGCCTGGCGCGGGGGCCTATGATGCGAAGCGTCATGAAGGCGCGAGCGACGGTGTATGGCGCGGCGTTTGCGATCGGCTTTGGGGGACTGGTCGCGCAGGTGGTGGTGCTGCGCGAGATGGTCGTGACGTTCTACGGCAACGAGCTGTCCATCGGCGTGATGCTGGCGGCGTGGCTATTGTGGACGGGGCTCGGGAGCCTGGGGCTGGGACGGCTGGCGGCGCGGTGGCGCGAGCCGCGACGGAGGCTGGCAGTTGCGTTGGGCTTGGGGGCCTGCCTGCTGCTGGCCACCGTGGTTATGGCGCGATGCCTGGGGCCGGTGCTGGCGTCGGGCGAGGCGGCGGGGGAGATCCGGCCCTTTCGCGTGATGCTCGTCGCGTCGCTCGTGGTGCTGGCACCCTTGTGCCTGCTCAACGGGCTCCTGTTCCCGCTCGCGTGCCGCGTGGCGAGCGCGGCTGAGGGCGCCGAGGGCCGTGGCGTCGGGCGGGTGTACCTGGCTGAGGCGGCGGGCGCGGCGGCTGGGGGCGCGTGCTTCAGCTTCCTGCTGGTGCACTGGCTCCGGCCGCTGAGCATCGCCTTCGGACTCGCGGCGCTCTGGTGGCTGGCCGCTCTGTTCATGGCGGCGAGTCGGCGGGAGAGAGCCGACAGGCTGCTGGCGGGCGTGGCTCTCTGCGCATTCGCGCTCCTGGCGGCGGGGCTGGCCGCCGGCGCTCCCGGAGAGCTGGGGCGGCGGCTCGACCGCGCCTACTGGGAGCCCCTGGAGCTGGCGAGCACAGCCGATTCCCGTTACGGCCGCGTCGCCGTCGTCGGCCAGCGGGGCAACGCGACCCAGCGCAGCCTCTACCGCAATGGCACCCTGGCCTTCAGCTACCCCGACCTGCCGGAAGCCGAGTCGCTCGTCCACCTCCCGATGCTCCAGCACCCGGAGCCAAAGCGGGTGCTGCTGCTCGGCGGGGGGCTCGGCGGGGCAGTCGAGGAGGTCCTGAAGCACCCGTCGGTCGAGGCGGTGACGGTGGTCGAGCTCGATCCCCTCGTGGTGCGCTCCGTGCGACGGGAGTTCCCGCCGGGGGCGGGTGCCGTGCTCGACGACCCCAGGGTGACGCTGGCGCTGACCGACGGCCGCCGCTTCCTCAAGGAGACCGGCCAGCGTTTCGACGTCGTCATCGACGCCGAGGGGCCGCCAACGACGGCGCAGACCAACCGCTTCTACACCCGTGAGTGCTTCGCCGAGATCGCCGGCGTGCTCGAGCCGGGCGGCGTGCTCGCCTTCCGCGCCGCCGGGGGCCGGAACTATATTCCCGACGAGAACCGCCGCCTTCTGGCCGGCCTCCACCGCACCCTCGCCGGCGCCCTCCCCCACGTCGTCGTCTTCCCAGGCGCGCAGTGCACCTTCCTGGCCTCGAGCCGCGAGGGGATGCCGGGCTACCGGCTCGACGTCCTGGCCGAGCGGATGGCCGAGCGGGGCCTGGCGACGTCGTATGTGGACCCCCTGCGCTGGGAGGCCTCGCTGGTAGGCGGCCGCCTCGAGGAGCTCGAGGAGGCGCTCGCGGGAGCGCACGCGGCGCCAGTCAACCGCGACTTGGCGCCGCGCTGCTACTACGACGAGGCCCAGCGCTGGAGCGCGCAGCAGCGGGCGCGGGGGGAGGCGGCAGCCGTCCGGTGGTTTGAGCTGGGACGCGTCCTGGCTTGGCTCGACGGCCGGCCGTGGGTCGCGGTGGTCGTGGTGCTCGGCGTGGTCGCGGCGGTGTCGCTGCCCGTTCCGCTGATTCGCGGTCGGTCCCGTGACGGTGTGCTGAGCTTCGCGGTGGCCTCGACGGGGGTGGTCGAGATGGCCGTGGAGTTCGTGGTCCTGCTTGGCTTCCAGGTGGCCTATGGCTATGTGTACCAATATGTTGGGATCTTGATGGCCTCGTTCATGGTGGGGCTGGCGGCGGGGGCGTGGGTCTCGACCCGCTGGGTGGCGCGGGGCGGGGCGACGTGGCGACGCCTGATCGGGGTCCAGGCCCTGATATGCCTGTATCCCCTTATCCTGCTTGGCTTTCTGCATCTGGCAACGGGGACGCCGCTGGCAGCTTCCGCGCTGTTCGCGGGCGTCTCGTTCAGCGTCGTGGCGCTGGCGGCGGGCCTTATGGGGGGCCTTCAGTTCCCAGTGGCGGCGGCGTTGCACTCGGGGGGCGGGAGGGCTGCGGGGACGCTGTATGGCCAGGATTTGTTCGGCGCGTGCTTGGGTGCGCTCGCCGTAAGTTCCGTGCTGGTGCCGACTTTCGGCATGGGGGCCGTCTGCCTGCTGCTGGCTGGGCTGGGGGGCGTGGGCCTGCTCGGCGTGGCGCTGGTGAGTCGCGCGGGGAGGGCAAAAACGGTTTGACACCCGCCGGCAAGGTCGGTACCATGCGGGAGCGCGCGCGAGAGGGCGCGGGGGCCTGCCATGGCGGCCTCGCCATAAGTCTAGACACGGGTGCTTTTTGGGGCGAACCGGATGGCCGAGAAGATCTCCGTCCGTAAGACGCGCCGACTGCGGGCCCTCCTGGCCAAGCGCTATAAGCTGCCTGACCCGCCGGAGCCGAAGGACTCCCGTCTCGACCAGATCGTGATGGCTGTGCTGTGGCAGGACGTCCCGCCCGCTCGGGCACGGGCGGCGTACGCGCACCTCACCGAGGAGTTCGTGGACTGGAACGAGCTGCGGGTGACGGTGACGTCCGAGGTCTCACAGATCCTGGAGTCGTGTGGTCTGCCGGGCCGCAAGGGCGCGATCCTCAAGCGCATTCTGAGCCGCGCGATCGAAGCCCTCTTCTCCTTCGACTTCGACCCCCTTGCCGAGTTGCCTCGCGAGGAACTCAGGGACTGGTTTCTGCGCATCGAGGGCGTGCCCCACCACGTGGCCGCCTATATCCTCTACACCGTCTACGATTACGACCGCGTGCTGGTCGGCGAGAATGTGGCCCGCGTCATCCGCCGGCTCGGGCTGGTCAGCGACTCCGCATCCCCGGCCGAGATCGAGCCGGCCCTCAACGCCGTGATCCCTGCCAAGGAAGCTATCCAGACCTGGAACGCGCTCCGCCTCCACGCCACGACCGTATGCACGGAGAAGGACTTCGACTGCCGCAAGTGCCTGCTCCGCGGCGAGTGTGATACCGGCAAGCGCACGATCGCCGAGATGGAGGCCGCCGCCAAGGCCGCAAGGCAAGCCGCCAGGAAGAAGAAAGCCAAGAAGGCAGCGAAGAAGCAGGCCAAGAAGACCACCAAGAAGAAGACGACCCCAAAGCCAACCACGCCGAAGACTAAGAAAAAGCCTGCCGCCAAGCCCAAGCGCAAGGCGACCAGGAAGAAAGCCAGCCGTCCGAAGACATCGAAGAAGAAGGTGTCGAAGAAGAAGCCGAAGCGCTGACCCGAGACATCCCTCCCGCTCAACCGCCTTCCCGCATCACAGGATCAGCATGGCGTCGCCGTAGCTGTAGAAGCGGTAGTGCCGCCGCTTGGCTTCCTCATAGGCGGCGAGGATCCTCTCACGGCCCGCGAACGCCGAGACGAGCATCAGCAGGGTCGAGCGGGGCAGGTGGAAGTTCGTGATCAGGGCGTCGGTCAGGCGGAAGGCGAAGCCTGGGGTGATGAACAGGTCGGTCCAGCCCGATGTTGGCCCCCAGGTCTCGGCACGCGCCGCGGACTCCAGGACGCGGGTCGATGTGGTCCCCACGGCCACGACCCGGCCGCCGGCGGCCCGTGTCGCCGCGATGGCGCTCGCCGCCTCAGTGGAGAGCGCGAACCACTCGGCGTGCATCGCGTGGTCCTCCACGCGCTCGGCCGTCACGGGCTTGAACGTTCCGAGGCCCACGTGGAGGGTCACCGTGGTGCGACGCACCCCCTTGGCCTCAAGCGCGGCGAAGACCTCGGCCGTGAAGTGGAGGCCCGCCGTCGGCGCAGCGATGGCGCCGGGCTGGGCGGCGTAGACGGTCTGGTAGCGGGCGAGATCGGCCTCGCGGTCGGGGTCGCGGTCCTTCGGGCGCTTGATGTAGGGCGGCAGGGGGGCGCGGCCGACTCGCTCGAGGGCCGCCAGCAGCGCCTCCGCCTCGAGGCCAAAGGCCACGAGCGCCTCGCCGGCATCCGTCCTGCCCTGGTAGACGCCGCGCAGCGCGCCGTCCTCGATGTCCAGCTCCTCGCCATTGACCAGACGGCCTCGGCACTTGAGCATCGCGCGCCAGGCAGTCCCCTCCGCCGGGGCGATGAGCAGGAGCTCGACCCGTCCGCCCGTCGAGCGATGGCCCACGAGCCGGGCCGGGATCACCTTCGTGTCGTTCAGCACCAGCAAGTCGCGCGGGTCGAGGTACTCGACGACATCGGGGAACCTGCGGTGGTCGATGGCGCCGGAGTCGCGGCGGAGCACCAGCAGCCGCGATGCGTCGCGTTGCGGCGGCGGGTGCTGCGCGATCAGCTCCTTGGGGAGATGGTACTCGAAATCGTCGGTCCGCACGGGTCGCTCCGGGGTGCTTGCGGTGGCTCGCAGCGGCTCGGCGGGAGCCTCGCCCTCCCGCCCCGCCGCGCGGGGAGGTCAACAAATCCTTGGGAGCTGTGCGCCGTAGGGCGGCTCGACGACGCGGCGGCCGCCGATGGCGGTGCGCAGGGTCACGCGGCCGCGCGTCCCGCCGGTCACCCGGCCGATGATGGCCGCCGCGTGTCCCAGCGGGTGCGCCTGCATCGCCGTCAGCACTTGTGAGGCGACGCCGTCATCGCACACGACGACCGCCTTGCCCTCGTTGGCGACGTAGATCGGGTCGAGACCGAGCAGCTCGCAGGCGCCGCGCACCGCGCCGCGGACGGGCAACGCCGCCTCGTCGAGCTCGATGTCGCAGCCGGCGCCCTCGGCCATCTCGCAGGCGACCATCCCGACGCCGCCGCGGGTCGCATCGCGCATCGCGTGCAGGCCGTCGCCGCCGACTGCGAGCATCGCGGCCACCAGGCCGTTGAGCGGCGCCACGTCGCTCGTCACGGGCGACGCGAAGGCCAGGCCCTCCCGCTCGCTGAGGATGGCGATCCCGTGGTCGCCGATGGAGCCGTTGATGAGCACGGCGTCGCCCGCCTCGATGCGCTCGGCGCCGACCGCCACGCCCTCGGGCACGACGCCGACCCCCGCGGTGTTGATGTAGCAGCCGTCGGCCGCGCCGCGCTCGACCACCTTCGTGTCGCCGCACACCACCGTCACCTCGGCCTCCTCGGCCGCCGCCTTCGCCGAATCGAGGATCGCCTCCAGATCCGCAAGGCTCAGCCCCTCCTCGAGAATGAGCGACAGCGACAGGTGCAGCGGCCGCGCGCCCGCCATCGCCAGGTCGTTCACCGTCCCGCACACCGCCAGCCGCCCGATGTCCCCACCCCGGAACCGCAGCGGCTTCACCACATAGCTGTCCGTCGTGAAGGCCACCCGGCCCGCCGGCAAGTCCAGCAGCGCACTATCGGCCAGCGGCGCCAGCATGGGATTGCCGAACCGCGCGACGATCCTGTCTGTGATCAACTGCTTCGTGAGGGATCCCCCGCCACCGTGGGCGAGTAGCACTCGGTCTGCGCTCATCAAATGCACCCTTCTGGCAGATGCGTGATGCGTGATGCGTGATGCGTGAGAAGATGCGTGATGCGTGATACGTGATGCGTGAAGAAGAGAGAAAGCGGTCTTGCGCGTCTCATTCGCCGGTCTCCC
>CAZDNN010000065.1:0-9078 GCA_964506385.1 uncultured Planctomycetota bacterium | reverse complement strand
TGCGTTGCTGCGGGACCATGGTCAGAAGGAGGCGAATGATCTGAGTGACCAGATCGAGGCGATGATCGATCACCTCTGCGCCGAGGACGTGTCGCGCCTTGAAATACCAGTCGCGGGTCTCCCGAGCCGAGCCGAGAGCATACTCGTAGAAACGCGCTCTGTCTTTCGCCGACCCTCGGGAGTAGCCTTCCGCAATGTTCGCGCTCACAGAACCCATCGCACGATAGAGCTGGCCGATCATCTCCCGTGTCCTTGTGTCTCGCATCAGCCTGCTCGCATCATGCCAGCACAGATCGGCAGCGAAGAGCGCGAGGCGATATGCCTCTACCTTCCACAAGGCATCGCCAGTGATCGCATCAGGGACCTCACGCGCCCAGTCGGCGAACGCCATTGTACTGCCCTTGCGTCCCGCAGCAACGGGAGACGAGTGTCTTCTCACGCATCACGTATCACGCATCACGCGTCTTCAGTGTCCACCATACTTGTAGAACGCCGCGCAGCTTCCTTCTGTGCTGACCATGCACGGCCCGACGGGGCTGGCCGGCGTGCACTGCTTCGCGAAGAGGGGGCACTCGGGCGGGTCGATGACGCCGCGGAGCACGTCGCCGCAGGAGCAGCCTGGGTTCTCGAGCTCGGGGGTGGGCTCGATGCCGAGCGAGGCGAGGGCGTCGAATCGCGCGAGCTCGGGCTTGAGCTCGAGTCCGCTGTCGGGGATGACGCCGAGGCCGCGCCAGGCGGTGTCGCAGACGTCGAAGACCTCGGCGATGGCCCCCTGCGCCTTGCGGTTGCCCTCGCGATGCACCCAGCGCTTGTATTGGATCTCGACGGTCGGCCGCTCCTCGACGAGCTGAAGGAGCAGCATGGCGACCCCCTCGAGGATGTCCTCGGCCTCGAAGCCGGTGACGACGCAAGGCGCCTGGTAGCGCTCGGCGATGGGCTCGAACGGCACCGAGCCGATGGTCACGCACACGTGCCCGGGACACAGGAAGCCGTCCACGTGCGCCTCGCCGCCCTCCAGGATCGCGACCATCGCAGGCGGGATGAGCTTGTGGGCGACGAGGAGCAGGAAGTTCGCCAGCTCGCGGTCGCGGGCATAGGCGGCGGTCGCGGCGACGGTGGGCGAGGTGGTCTCGAATCCGATGGCGAAGAAGACGACGCGGCGGCCGGGCTCCGCCTCGGCCAGCTTCAGGGCGTCGAGCGGCGAGTAGACCACGCGCACATCGGCGCCCTCGGCCTTGGCCCGCTCGAGGCTCGACGCGCTGCCGGGCACACGAAGCATGTCGCCGAATGTCGCGAGGATGACGCCGTCGAGGCCCGCGATCTCGATGGCGGCCTCGATCACGCCCATGGGCGTCACACACACGGGGCAGCCCGGGCCGCTGAGGAGCTTGACGTTGGGCGGGAGCATGGCGCGGATGCCGCTGCGGAATAGCTGCATCGTGTGGGTGCCGCAGACCTCCATGAGGCGCACGGTGCGGCCGAGCCGCGCGGCGCGCTCGTCGAGCAGGCGCTTGAAGTCGGCGATGCGGGGCGGCAAGTCACCCGTCGAACTGGACATTGCCCAGCTCCTCCCAGATCCGCAGGCTCTCGGCCGCGTCCTCGGCCGTCATCCTCTCGATGGCGAACCCCGCGTGGAGCAGCACATAGTCGCCGACCTGGGGATCGTCGATCAGCGTCAGGTCCGCCTCGCGCCGATTCCCCATCACATCAACGACCGCGGCGTTGCCTTCGAACTCTACGATCTTCGCTGGGATCGAAAGGCACACGGGCTTTCCCTCTTCTCACGCATCACGAATCACGAATCACGAATCACGCATCACGAGTCACGAATCACGAGTCACGCATCTTCGCGCACGCCGCGACGGCCTGCCCCAGGGCCAAGCCGCCGTCGTTGGTCGGCACGAGCCGATGGTGGCGCACGTCGAAGCCGTCGCGCTCGAGCAGGCGGCAGGCGCCGTCGAGCAGCAGCACATTCTGGAAGCAGCCACCGCTGAGCACGATGGTATCGTGGCCTCGCTCGCGGCGGATGCGCTGGCAAATCACGCGGATGAGCTGGATGACGGTGTTGTGGAACCGCGCGGAGACGGTGCTCGCCGCGACCCCCTCCCGCAGGTCCTTGAGCACCCCGCGGACGATCTCGCGAGGGTCAACCGTCCAGGGCAGCTCCGTCACGTCGAAGTGGAATGGGTAGAAGGCCCGATCGCCGCCGTCGGCAGCCGCCTCGAGCTCGATGGCAGCCTGCCCCTCGTAGCTCACCCGCGTGCAGATGCCGAGGAGCGCGGAGACGCCGTCGAACAGGCGGCCCATGCTCGACGTCTCGGGGCCGGCGACCGCGCTGCCCAGGAGCTGCTCGACAGCCTCCAGCCTCTCGGCGTCGAGACCCGGCCCAACCAGCTCGGGCACCGACTCCCCCAGGTAGGCGACGGCCATCCGCCACGGCTCCTCGACCGCCCGCTCGCCGCCGGGCATCGGCACGTAGGCCAGATGCGCCATGCGCTCGAAATCGGCGAGGGTCGCGACCAGGAACTCCCCGCCCCAGACCTTCCCGTCCGTGCCGTAGCCCGTGCCGTCGAGCGACACCCCAATGACCGGGCCTTCGAGCCCGTGCTCGGCCATGCAGGCGACGGCGTGCGCGTGATGGTGCTGCACCCCGACCAGCTCGACGCCCTCAAGCCGCCTGGCATAGGCCGTCGAGTGGTAGCCGGGATGCAGGTCGTGGGCGACAAGACTGGGCTCAGTCTCGAGGATGCCCTGGAAGTGCGCGATGGTCTCGTCGTAGAAGTCGTGTGCCTCGGCGTGCTCGAGGTCGCCGATGTGCTGGCTCAGGTAGGCGCGGCCCTTGCGGATGATGCAGACCGTATTCTTCAGGTCGCCCCCCAGCGCCAGCACGGGACCCTCGACAGCGACCGGGATGGCCGAGGGCACGTAGCCGCGGGCACGGCGCTGAATGACCGGCTCGCCGCGGAACACGCGGGTCACCGAGTCGTCGCTGCGGCGGATAATGGCGCGGTCGTGCACGAGGAAGAGGTCGGCGACGGTGCCCAGGCGGTGGAGGCACTCGTCATTGTCGATGGCTATGGGCTCGTCGGTGCGATTGGCGCTCGTCATCACCAGGGCGACGAAGCCCTGCCGCATCAGGAGGACGTGGAGTGGCGTGTAGGGAAGCATCACGCCGAAGTACTGGCTCGCGGGCGCCACCGCGTGGGCGAGCGGGTGGTCGGGGCGCTTGCGGCTCAGGACGATGGGCTTGCGGTAGTCGGCGAGGAGCCGCTCCTCGGCCTCAGTGAGCTGGCAGAGTCGGCGAGCCGCGTCGAGGTCGGGCACCATCACGGCGAAGGGCTTCTTCTCCCGCCACTTCCGCTGCCGCAGCGTCTGCACGGCTTCCTCGTTGGCCGCGTCGCAGGCCAGGTGGAAGCCGCCGAGGCCCTTGACCGCAGCGATCCTGCCGCAGCGTAGCGCCTCGCCGACCGTGCCTACCGGATCGTCGGTATCCACCTGCGTGCGCGCGGCGTCGAGCAGCGTCAGCCGCGGGCCGCAGACCCAGCAGGCGTTCGGCTGGGCGTGGAACCGACGGTCGGCGGGATCGTCGTACTCCCGCTGGCAGTCCGGGCACATCGTGAAGACCTTCATCGAGGTGAAGGGCCGGTCGTACGGCAGGCTCTCGGCGATGGTGAAGCGGGGTCCGCAGTTCGTGCAGTTGATGAAGGGGTAGAGATGACGGCGGTCGGCCGGGTCGAGCATCTCGCGGCGGCAGTCGTCGCACAGGCCAAGGTCGGGCGGAATCTCGGCCAGCGCGTCGGGCAGACGCTCGCTCCGAGCGATCTCGAACGCTGCGGCGCCCTCGGGGGCGACGGCCTCGTGGCTGACCTCAGCGATGTCGGCCACTGGCGGCGCCTCGGCCGGCAGGCGCTCGAGGAACCGCGCGACCCGCTCGGCCCGCCCCTCGACCTCGATGACGACGCCCGTCGAGTCATTGCGCACCCACCCAGCCAGCGCCTCATCGCGGGCCAGCCGGTAGATGAACGGGCGGAAGCCCACGCCCTGAACGGTGCCGCGGACATGGATTCGGCATCGAGTCGTCGTCTGCAAAGCCACCAGCTCTCGCCTCTCGTCCCCGGATCATCATGATTATAGCACAACGGCAGATAGAAGCGAGGCCGAGAGGGCCGCCGGCCACGTGGCTGGAACCACGGGCGGCGCGGCGCCGCATTGATGTCTTCCCCCGTACGTGTATAATCGGAGGCATGCCAGGCAGCAGGAAGAGGACGATCCGCGACCACTACGAGCCGCGCCTCGCCGCGGGCGGCGAGAGCCACGAGGTGCTCGACTGGGCCTCGCGCGAGGGGCAGCTCGCGCGGCTGCGCGCGCTGTGCCGCAACGTGGACCTCGCGGGCAAGAGCCTCCTCGACGTCGGCTGCGGACTCGGCGACCTGTGGGGACACCTCCAGGTGTGCGGCATCGCCGTCGCCTACACGGGGGTGGACCTGCTCGAGGAGATGGTCGCCGCCGCCCGCAAGCGCCACCCCGACGCGCGATTCATATGCGCCGACGTCTTCGGGGAGGACGTCTTCGAGCCCGAGTCGTTCGACGTCGTCTTCATCTCGGGCGTGTTCAATCTCGACCTCGGCAACAACGAGGCCTTCCTCGAAGCGGCCATCCCGCGCCTGCGCGAGCTCGCTCGCGAGGCCGTCGTCTTCAACCTGCTCCACCGCCGCAGCAGGGACGACGACCCCCGCTACTTCTACTACGACCCCGGCCGCGTGACGGCCATGCTCGAGCGTCACGACTGCGATGTCGAGTTGCTCGACGACTACCTGCCCCAGGACTTCACGATCATCTGCTGGAAGCTCCCGCCCGGCCGGCGCGGGAGCTGCGAGCGCTGTGCCATCCCCTGCTGCCAGTCCCGTCCGCCTGCCGATCCCGGCCAGCCCTGACGCGCGCCCCCACGGCGGGAACCACGCGCGAAGGCGTTGCGCAACCGGTGACGGGACGTGGAATGATATCACACTTACGTAAGTGTGATATCATTCCACAGGCCGGCGCCCGGTCTACACGCGAGCCCGGCCTCATATGGCCCGGAACTCCGGTCGGGCGCGAGGCTCTGGTTTGACTTGCTCCTGGGTTCTGCCACAATGGTGCCGTGGGAGAGGGTCCATGGGAGAATGGCCTTGGCGAATGGACCCCGGTGGTCGGGCATTGTCGTGGCGGCGCTGGCGGCCGCGTCGCCAGCTTGGGCTTCGGCAGGCTCTGCGGGGAAGCGCGACGTGGCGTACCTGTTCACCTCCTTCCGCGGCAACGGCGAGGACGGCCTCCACCTGGCCTGGAGCCGCGACGGCTACCAGTGGACGGACCTCGGGCGGGCCTTCCTGAAGCCGACCGTCGGCAAGAGCAAGCTCATGCGGGACCCGTGTCTGCGGCGCGGGGCCGACGGCACGTTCCACATGGTCTGGACCACGGGCTGGTGGGAGCGCGGCTTCGGCTATGCCTCGTCCCGCGACCTCATCCACTGGTCGGCGCAGCGTTACGTCGAGATCATGGCCCACGAGCCAAAAGCGAAGAACGTGTGGGCGCCCGAACTCTTCTACGATGACGCCAAGGGGCAATGGATCGTCCTCTGGGCCACGACCATCCCCGGCCGCTTCCCCGAGACCGACGGCCAGGGCGACCACAACCATCGGATGTACGCAACCACGACCCGTGACTTCCGAACCTTCTCGAAGGCCCGCCTCTTCTTCGACCCCGGCTTCAACGTCATTGACGCCACGCTCCTCAAGCGGGGCGATGGCGATTACGCGATGGTCCTCAAGGACGAGCGCAAGGGCCACAAGACCCTCCGCCTCGCCTGTGCCAGGCAGGCCGAAGGCCCGTACGAGGGCGTCTCCGAGCCGTTCACCCTCGACTGGGTCGAGGGCCCGTCGGCGATCCAGGTCGGCGGCGAGTGGCTGGTCTACTTCGACCACTACGCCCGCCCTCACTACTACGGCGCCGTGAAGACCCGCGACTTCAAGACGTGGACCGACGTCTCCAGGCAGATGCGCTTCCCCCGCGGCCACCGCCATGGGACCGTCATCGCGGTCCCCCAGGACATCCTCGACGGCCTCAAGAGGCACGCCAGCCAGTAGCGGACGCTCACCTATGCCGGACATCGGGTACCCGCTGGACGCCGAGTGGCTGGAGGCCGACGGGCTCGGCGGCTTCGCGTCGGGGACCGTGGGCGGGGAGCGGACGCGGCGGTACCACGCGCTGGTGCTGACCGCGACGACGCCTCCGACGGGGCGGGTCGTGCTGGTCAACGGCTTCGATGCCTGGCTCGAGACGGAGAGCGGGCGGTACGCGCTGAGCACCCAGCGGTACGGCTCGGACGACGTGTATCCCGACGGGCAGCAGCGGCTCGTGAGCTTCGCGCCGGAGCCGTGGCCGACCTGGCGGTTCCGCGCCGAGGACGGGACGGAGGTCGAGCAAGAGCTGTTCGTCGTCCGTGGCTCGCCGGAGACGGTGCTGCGGTGGCGGCTGGTCGGGGGCGGGCCGGCGCGGCTGGTCGTGCGGCCGCTGCTCTCGGGCCGCGACTACCACGCGATCCACCACGAGAACCCGGCCCTGAGCTTCGACGCCCGAGTCGCGGGGCCGACGGTGACGTGGCGGCCCTACGGGCCTCTCCCCGCCGTGACGGCCTTCGCCAACGCCGCCTACGGCCACGAGCCCGTCTGGTACCGCCACTTCCTATACGTCCAGGAGCGGGAGCGGGGGCTCGCGTGCGTCGAGGACCTGGCGTCGCCTGGCTGGCTCGCGTGGGACCTCGGTGAGGAGGCGGTCCTGGTCCTGCGGCCGTCGATGAGCGGGGAGCCCGGCTTCGGCGCGGACAGCTCGCCGGTCGCCTACGTCCGCGCGATGCGCGAGCACGAGGCGGCGCGGCGCTGCCAGCTCGGGTCGCCCCTCGACCGTGCTGCCGAGGCCTACGTCGTCTGCCGCGGCTCCGGCCACACGATCATCGCGGGATACCCGTGGTTCACCGATTGGGGCCGCGACACGTTCGTCGCCCTGCGGGGTCTGTGCCTGGCCCGCGGCGATCTCGAGACGGCGCGGGATATCCTGCTCGCCTGGGCCGGCGCGGTCTCGGAGGGGATGCTGCCCAACCACTTCCCCGACGCGGGCGAGGCGCCGGATTACAACTCGGTGGATGCCTCGCTGTGGTACGTCGTCGCCGTCGGCGAGTTCCTCGACGCAGCGGAGCGGGCGCCGCTGCCTGCGCTCGATGAGACGCGAGGCCGGCTCGAGGCGGCTGTGAAAGCCATCGTCGCCGGCTACGCCGCGGGTGCGCGCTACGGCATCAGGATGGACTCCGGCGCTCTGCTGTCCTGCGGGGGGCCGGGCACGCAGCTCACGTGGATGGACGTGAAGGTCGGCGAGGCGGTGATGACGCCGCGGGTCGGCAAGCCCGTCGAGGTGCAGGCCCTGTGGTGCAACGCCCTGCGGGTCGCCGCCGCCATCGCCGACCGCTGGGAGGAGCCGTTCCGCCGCGCCGCCCAGTCCTTCCGCACGCGCTTCTGGAACGAGGCGGAGGGCTGTCTGTACGACGTGGTGGACGTGGATGGTGACCGCGATGCGGTGGACACAGCGTTCCGGCCGAACCAGATTCTCGCCGTTGGCGGGCTGCCGCTGGCGCTGCTCGAGGGCGAGCGGGCGCGGCGGGTGGTCGATGCCGTCGAGCAGCGTCTGCTGACGCCGCTCGGCCTGCGGAGCCTGGCGCCTGGCGAGGCGGGCTACCGGCGGCGCTACGAGGGGAACCAGACTGGCCGCGACTCCGCATACCACCAGGGCACGGTGTGGCCGTGGCTGATGGGCCCGTTCGTCGAGGCGTGGCTGCGGGTGCGCGGCTTCAGCGAGGCGGCGCGGGCAGAGGCGCGGGACCGCTTCCTCGGCCCGCTGTTCGCCCATCTCGGGGAGGCTGGCCTCGGCCACATCTCCGAGATCGCCGACGCCGAGCCGCCCCACACCCCCCGCGGCTGCCCCTTCCAGGCCTGGTCCCTCGGCGAGCTCCTCCGCATCCGCAAGCTGCTCGACGCCGACGCCAAGTCTTGACTCCGCACCGCCCAGCCCCTATGCTGATTGGCGAAGCGCATCGCAACTCACCGATGGCAGCCCGGCCACGAAGAAGCTGACCCGCAAGGAAGTCCTCCGCATCGTCCGCGAGTTCCAGCGCGAGCTTGCCGCGCTGTACGGCGACCGCCTCAAGGGGGTCTACCTCTACGGCTCCTACGCGCGGGGCGACGCGCGGTGGGACTCCGACATCGACGTTGCCGTGGTGCTGGAAGGGCCCGTGCGGCGCTGGGACGAACGCCGCCGCACCAGCAAGTTGATCAGCGACTTGTGCCTGCAAGAGAACTGCATTCTCATGCCTCTGTTCATCTCAGAGGAAGAGCATCGCACCACGCCCTACGCTGTCCACCGCAGCATCGCCAGCGAAGGGGTGCCTGTATGAGCTTCGTCGCCGCCTGCCGCCAGTTCCTGGAGGGCCGATGAGCCGCTCGACGACCCGCCGGCGATTCCTGGGCGCCTCGGCAGCCGCGCTGGGAGCCAGGGCATTGAGCGTGGGGGCAGGACGGCGGAAGCCCAATTTGCTCGTGCTGTGGACCGACGAGCAGCGGGCCGATACGATGGCCGCATACGGCAACCGCCGCATCCATGCGCCCAGCCTCAACCGCCTCGCCGCCGAGAGCTTCGTCTTCCGCAACGCCTATGTCAGCCAGCCCGTCTGCACCCCGTCGCGCTCGACCGTGATGACGGGGCTGTGGCCCCACCAGTGCGGCTGCACCGCCAACAACATCCCTCTCCCTGCCGGCACGCCCTGCCTGCCCGAGCTGCTCGCCGACCCCGACTACCGCACGGCGTACATGGGCAAGTGGCACCTCGGCGACGAGATCTTCGCCCAGCACGGCTTCGCCGAGTGGGTCTCGATGGAGTACTACACCGCCTACTACAGCCAGGGCCGCGACCGCTCGCGCAAGCCCGACTACCACCACTGGCTCGAAGAGCTGGGCTACAAGCCCGACCGCAAAGGGGCCTTCAGCCGGGGCTTCG
>CAZDNN010000064.1:11379-17920 GCA_964506385.1 uncultured Planctomycetota bacterium | reverse complement strand
GGCCCGAATCCCTCGCACTCGTCTGCGAAGGACTTCTGCCACGGACTGCTAGCTCCCGTTACGGAAGGCCCGCACCGCCGCCCCTGCCACGCCGTCGCCTCCTGCCTACTGGCCGCCGAGACAAAGGACGGCGCCGCCGTGGGTGGCGACGTAGAGCCTGCCGCCCGCCGCGGCCATGCCGTCCCAGACGGGCGGGGCGGGGAGCTTGCGCTCGGCGAGCTTCTTGCCGTCGGCGCAGGCGAATGCCGCGAGCACGCCACCCTTGCGGCCCTCCCAGGCACCGTGGGGGTCGTCGGGATCGACGACGTCGGGCGAGCCGGCCACGAACAGCGTGCCGCCCGCGCGCACCATGGCGATGATGCGGATGGGAACCCGCTGCTCCCAGACGATCTTCTGCCCGCGAGGACGAGCCCGGCGGCCCTTCGCGGGGTTCTTCGCCGCGACGCCAGCCGACTGCGTGAGGGAGTAGGACGCCAGCCGGTAGCCCTTGCCGCCCGGCCTGAATACGGTCTCGCGGCTGCGCGACGGATAGATCTCGACGCCGTAGGCCACGCCCTTGCCGAGGACCATGACGCCGCTCGTCTGGGCGCGGCCCGCCTTCCAGAAGGTGCGGTTGAACCAGCTCGGGTCGAGGTAGCCGCCCGTGGTGAACAGATGCGGCCCGCCGCGGCCCTCGGACGATGCGACCTTCATCTGGCGGATGAACACGCCTGCGCCGTCGGTCGCGGGGATATCGTTCAGCAGCCCGATCATCGCGAAGCCATTGGTCTCAGGCGCCATCTTCCCCGTCCTGGGGTCGGCGTGGTAGATGGTATCGTGTTTCGCGACCTGCCCCGTCGCGGGGTCGAGGGCGTAAAGGTGGATGCCGCCGTCGAGGTACGACGACCGCCCTGCCGCAAGCCAGCATTTCCCATCGTGCACCAGCACGCTGCCGTGGACGGGCCACGGCGACTCGAGCTGGCCAAAGGCCGTCACGCGCCGCTCGATTGGCGCGGCCTGGAACCGCCAGGCCAGTGCGCCGTCGGAGGCCCGCAGGCAGGTGACCCGCCCGTCGGCCGAGCCGAAGATCGCCAGGCCCCGGTAGATCGTCGGCGGGGAATCCACCCGCGCGCCGGCCGTGTGGCTCCAGACGGGCTTGCCGTCGGCGGCGTTCAGCGCGTGCACCGTATGAGTGTCCACCGCTGCGACGAAGAGCCTGCCGCCGGCGGCCGTCAGGCCGCTGAGCCGGCCGCCCACCTTGGCCGCCCACATGCTGCTCAGCTCCGCGCCGACGGTGGCCTCAGTGGCCCCGCTGCGCCGACCGTCGTGCCGGTAGGTCGGCCAATCCTCTGCCTTGCTGACCGCTGGCTGCTGACCGCTGACCGCTCCAAACGCGGGGCCTTTCTCGAGTCGCGCAGCGTCTTCCACTCGAACCTCGTCCCGCGACCCTCGACCCTCGCGAGCCGGCGCGAGGGCGTTGAAGCCGATGATCTTCGCGTTGATGTAGCAGCCGCAGGGGTGCGGGGCGACGTAGACGAGGCCGTTGCAGGGCAGATTGCCGAGGAGGCAGCCGCTGCGGACCCAGTGGTTCTGGTAGTTCTCGCCCGTCGCGAGGTCGATGAACTCGACGCCGCGGCGCGAGGTCATGAGGAAGCGCTCGGTGCTGCGGTTGCGGTAGCAGCGGTGGTGGTGCCCGACGTTGAAGATGTCCTTCGACGGAAGCTCCTTGCGGAGCTCGCCGGTCCGCAGATCGAGCGCCTGGATGCGGTAGTCCACCTTGCTCGAATCCCTCGCCCTGTAGCCCTTGCCCCAGACGGAGCCGAACTCGGTGTCGGCGTTGACGTGGGTCCACACCGCGTCGCCGACGACGAAGACGTCGGGGACGGTGCAGTGCCCCCAGGCTCCGTAGGCGTGCTTCCACATCTGCCGCCCGTCGCGGGCGTCGAAGGCGTAGAGGGTGCCGGGCATGGTGTGGTAGGTATGATGGGTGTTCGGCTCGGGCTGGGCGAGGAGCACGACGCCGTTGTGGTAGACCATCGTCGTCAGGAGATACTCGAACATCCCGGCGAATCCGAGCTTCCGCACGGCGCTGTCGGGGAGCGCGGGGCGCTCGATGTGCCAGAGCCTCTTGCCCGAGTCCGCGGCAAGGCACTCGACGGCCTCCGTCGTCAACAGGACGACGCGCCCGTCGCCGGCTGCCAGGTCCAGGCGGCCGAAGGGATCCTGCCCCCGGCCGGAGCGGACGCCCGTGAAAGGCCCCCGCTTCCAGAGCACGCGGCCCGTCGCGGCGTCCACCGCGCACACGTGCTTCCCAGGCGGCGCGGCGGGCGCCTCGCCCCTGACGGCGACGGGGGGCCTGGCCTTCGCGGGCGGGTTGATCGTCACGAACAGCCGGCCGCCGGTGCAGACGATCTCATCAGCGTTGGCCGTCTCGGCGTAGACGCGGCGCTCGATGCCAGTCGCCGCGTCGAGGGCCGTCACGGGCGCCGTGGCGCCGAGGGTCACGTAGACCGTGTCGCCCACGGCTACCAGACGCTTCGCCACGTGCAGCGGCATGGTGAACCGCCCGACGGTGACGCCGTGGCCTGTGCTGGCGGTGCCGCTGAGCTCCGTCGAGCCCCAGTGCGGCACGGGGCGCTTCCAGAGCAACACGCCGTTGAAGGCGTCGCGCGCGACGAGCCGCCACTGGCTCGGCACGCTATCGTCCACACAGGTCAGCGTTTCGTCGCAGATGGCAAACAGCCGCCCCCGCGCCGACACCATCGCGCTGACGCTCGGCGTGTAGCCGTGGCTGCGTGCCCACCGCGGCCCTGCCGTCCACTGGAGGTGTCGCGGCGGGCCGACCACGCGGTCCGCCGCCACGGCGTTGCCGCCGGCGTCGTGGAGGTGATGCGTCCATTCGTCTATGTCCTTCGGCCACGGCTTCACCGTCTTCTGCCATCGCCCGCCCGCCTCGATGCAGGCTACGCCGTTCGGCGCCAGGACGCGAAGGACCTCGTCACGGGCGACCTGCTGCCCTGCGCTGACCACTACGAGATTGACCAGGTTGTCCGCGTAGGGCAGCCGAGGTGCGCCGGCCCACAGATCGACGGAGACGGGGCCGTAGAGGCCGAGAGAGCGGATATGGGCTCGGGCCTTCGCGACGCTGGCCGCGTCGGCGTCGAGGCCGTGGACGAGGTAGCTGTCGCTGGCATGGAGCGCCGCGGTCAGCGTCCCGTCGCCGCAGCCGAGGTGGACGACCAGGCCGCCCTGAACCCCTGCCGCCGCCAGGATCTCCTCGGCCGGGCCTCCTGCCCAAGCCAACGTGCTCCAGAGAGCCAGCGCAAGCGCCGCCGCGTGCACGCCACGTGACATCATTCGGCCTCCTATCGGCTCAATCGCGCTTCGCGAGGCATAGCACCTTGCCATCGGCGGTGGACAGGTACAGGCGCCCGCCGGCCGCGGCCATGCCGTCCCACACGGGCATCGACTCCAGCTTCAGCTCCGCCAGCCGCTTGCCGTCGGCAGCAGAGAGCGACCACAGCGAAGCTCCCCTCCGGCCCTCCAGTGCCGCGTCCTGCTCGGCAAGCTGCTGCTGGACATCGTCGTCCCAGCGGCGCTTGACCGCCGCCTCCTCGTCGAGCACGTCGGGCGGGCCGGCGACGAAGAGCGTCCCGCCAGCCAGGACCATCGCTCGGACGATCAGGGGCGGCTTGGTGTGCGACCATTTCGTGTCTGCCGCCGAGAGCTCCTCGACGCCAAGCTTCGCCGTGAGCTCGCGGTTGAAGATCCAGCGGCCCTTCGCCTTCGCCTTGAGCTTCTGCCCGCCCCTGAGCACCCGCTGGATCGACTCGGGCTTGACGGCCTTGGCCGCCGCGTAGAGCCGGTATTCCAGCGCGGGCGTCCACAGGAAGTAGCGGGGCAACCGCCCGTAGCTGTAGATCGTGTCGTCACCGACGACCATGATGCGGCCCGACGGCGCGTAGCGGCCCGCTCGGAACCAGAAGTTGCAGCCGTTGTGCACCATCTGCCCGTAGAGCCAGTACGACCGGTGGAACCACGAGCCGTCGAGGAAGCCGACGGGCGAGAACAGGTGCGTGCCCTCCCCCGTCTGCGCCGACGCGCTCTTCTGCGCGACGTCCTCGTTCCAGGAGGGATTCCCCACGAACAGCTCGGTCCGCTTGCCCTGGAGGTCGAACTTCTGGGACCGCATGTAGACGAACCGGCCGTCGCAGCTCAGCACGTCGGGCAGGCCGGGGGGCATGTTCAGCCCTTGCATCGTGGCCTGGAAGTTCTTGTCCGAGCCCGGCATGCGATCGTTGAGGACGGTCTCGGAGACGAGCTTGCCAGTGGCGGCGTTGATGCGACACAGGCGCATCCCCCCGTCGAGGAACGCGCTGCGCCCGGCCACGCAGTAGACCTCACCGTTGTGGACCAGCACGCTGCCGTGGACGGGCCAGACGCTCTCGACCTGGCCGAACGCGACGTGGCGCTCGTCGGCCGGCGCGGCGAGGTAGCGCCAGGCCAGGGCGCCGTCGGAGGCGCGGAGGCAGTAGACATGGCCGTCGGCGCATCCGAAGATCGCGGAGCCGTTGTGGATGGTCGGCGGGGAGTCCACCCGCCCGCCAGCCGTGAAGCGCCATCGCTCCTTGCCGGTCGCGGCGTCGAGGGCGTGGACGGTGTGGGCGTCGATCGCGGCGACGAAGCACGTGCCGCCGGCGACCACGATGCTGCTGAGCCGGCCGCCCAGCCTGGCCTCCCACGCAGGTTGGGCGTCGGCGGGCACAGTAGTCGTCGCGCAGCCGCTCCGGGCCGCGTCGTGGCGGTAAGTCGGCCAGTCGTCGGGAGTGTCGGGGTCCGAGGTTCGAGTGACGAGTGGTTCGTAGGCGGGCCCTTTCTCCAGCCGACTGGTGTCCTTCACTCGAACCTTGTCCCTCGACACTCGTCCCTCGCGAGCGGGGGCGAGGGCATTGAAGCCGTTGAGCTTCGTCTCGATGTAGCAGGCGCAGGGGTGCTGCGGCGCGTAGGTCAGGCCGTTGCAGGGCATGACGCCGTAGACGCATGCGCCGCGGACCCAGTGGTTGCGGTCCCACGTCTCCGCCCGCCAGTCCACGTACTCGATGCCCGTCCGCGACGGCATGAGGTACTTCGTCGTGGCCTTGCTGCGGTGACAGCGGTGGTGGAACCAGTAGCTCTTGATATCCGGCGCGAATTCCCGCTTGGTCTCCCCCGTCATCACGTCGTAGCCTGTCCACGTGTTGTTGGCGCCTCGCCCCGCCATCCTGCCCGTCCACACCAGCCCATCGATCACGAGCATGTCCTCGGGCGAACGGTGGCCGGCGCGGTGGTGCTTGGCCGTCCAGAGCCTCTTGCCCGTCTTGGCATCGAAGCCCGCCATCTCGTGCTTGCGGTCGCCGCCGGCGAAGAGGACGACATCCTTGTAGAGAACGAGGGTCGGCGCGTAGTAGGTCGGCAGTGGCAGGCGCATCCCGACCGGCTCGGACGCCCACTTCTGCTTCCCCGTCTTCCGGTCGAGGCAGGCGACCTTCTCGCCGTCGTGGAACGCGACGTGCCGGTCGTCGGCCGACAGCGTCAGGGGCGCGACCGCGGAGTCCCTCGACCAGAGCGTCTGGCCCGTCTCGGCATCCACGGCGAGGATGGTGCGGGGCTTCTGGTCCCAGGGCCGCTCCCTGGCCACGCGCCCCCCCTCGTCCCAACAGACGGGGACCTTCCACGTATAGCGGTCGGGCTTGCAGGGCGTCTTGTTGACAAGCAGGAACAGCACGCCGTCGGAGCAGAGGATCTCCTCAGTGGCCTTGCTCTGCTCGATGGTGCGGAGGGTCTTGCCCGTCGCAGCGTCGAGGATGCTCAGCGGCTGGTCGAGGCCGAGTGTCACGTACACGCGGTTGCCGACGGCGACGAGCCGCCGGGGGAGGAACGCCGGGCCGCTCTTGAGCGGGTAGAGGTGGGTGTACCACAGCGGGATGTCGCGCTTCCAGAGCACCACGCCGCTGAAAGCGTCGCGGGCGATGAGCTTCCACTTCGGCGGAAGCTGGATCGACGCCCGCGAGCCCTCGTCGATCACGTAGAAGAGCCGCCCGTTCGACGAGACGAGCGCGGTGACGCTGCTCATGTGCTCGTGGTGGCGCCCCCATCGCGGGCCGCCGACCCACTGGAGCCGCCGCGGCGGGCCGACGACCGTGTCGTTCGACACGGCGTTGCCCGAGGCGTCGTGCATGTAGTGGGTCCACTCGTCGATCTCCTTGGGTCGCGGCTTCACCGTCTTCGTCCATGTCCCCCTTTGCCTGACGTAGGCCACACCGTTCGGGCACAGGACGCGCAGCACCTCGGCCATGGGCACCGGCTGCTCGGCGACGACCAGCTTGGCCACCCCACTGATGTAGGGCAGGCGCTTGCCGTCCCAGGCATCCACGGCCACAGGGCCGTAGAGGCCCAACGAGCGGATGTGCGTGCGGGCCTTTGCGACGTTGGCGGGGTCGCTGTCGAGGCCGTGCACCAGGTAGCTATCGCTGGCATGGAGCGCAGCGGTCAGCCTCCCGTCGCCGCAGCCGACGTGGACGAC
>CAZDNN010000064.1:0-11279 GCA_964506385.1 uncultured Planctomycetota bacterium | reverse complement strand
AGCTGCCGCTGGCATGGAGCGCAGCGGTCAGCCTCCCGTCGCCGCAGCCGACGTGGACGACGAGGCCGCCCTGAACGCCTGCCGTCGCCAGGATCTCCTCGGCCGGGCCTCCTGCCCAAGCCAACGCGCTGGAGAGAGCCAGCGCAAGCGCCGCCGCGTACATGCCGCGTGCCATCCTTGGGTCTCCTCTCGGGTCAATCGCGCGTTGCCAGACAGCGCACCTTGCCGTCGGCGGTGGCCAGGTAGAGGCGGCCGCCGGCCGCGGCCATGGCGTCCCAGGCCGGCGGTGCTGCGAGCTTCAGCTCGCCCAGCTTCTTGCCGTCGGCGACGGAGACAGCCCAGAGGGTGGCGCCTGTCTCGGCGTGGAGCGCGGCGTCGAGCTTCGTCAGCCGCTCGATCTTCGCGGGCCCCTCCCCGATGTCGCGGGCCTCGTCAGCCGCCAGCGGGTTGGGCGGGCCGGCGATGAAGAGGCTCTGGCCTGCGAGCACCATGGCCCGCACGAAGAAGGGCACGGCCCGCGCCCAGACGAGCTGCTTCGCGGGTGCCCGGGCCCTGCCCTTCGCCTTGCCCTTGGCCGGCGCCGGCCTGGCGCCCTGGGTGACGGCGAACAGGCGGTAGCGCGTGAACCGCGGGTTGCTGGCGCGTGCGTGGAAGATGGTGGCGCCGTCGATCCCGATGTGGCTGCCGTGGTGGATATAGAGGTCGCGGCCGAAGCCGTAGACCCGCTTGCCGTCCACCACGAGCAGCCGCCCCGCCGGCGCCCGGGCCGCGGCGCGGGGCCAGCCGCCGTAGTTGGTGCCCATGCGGGTGCCGACGAGCCAGTAATTCCGGTGCCACCACTGCCCTTCGAGGAAGCCCGCGGGACTGAAGAGGTGGGGCACGTCGGGCGCCTGCGGCGCGCCCTTGGCGTCGAAGCGGGCGTGGCGCATGAAGACGGACGTGCCGTCGCTGGACAGGATGTCGGGCAGCGCCCCTGGGAGGTTCGTGCCGTGGGTCGCGCCCTTGCGCTGATAGCCGGTCTTGGGGTCGCGGCTGTCGATACGCGTCTCGGAGAGGAGCTTGCCCGTCGCGGCGTCGAGGCGGACGAGGTGGATGCCGCCGTCAAGATAGGACGAGCGCCCCGCCGCAGCCCACGCCTCGCCGTCGCGCACGAGGACGCTGCCGGGCACGGGCCAGGCGCTTTCGAGCTGGCCGTAGGCCACGACCCGGCGGTCGTCGGGCGCCGCGCGGAACCGCCAGGCGAGCACCCCGTCGGCCAGCCGCAGGCAGTAGACCCAGCCGTCGGCCGAGCCGAAGAGCACGGCCCCCCCGTGCACTGTGGGCGGGCTGTCGATCCTGCCGCCGGCCGTGAAGCGCCACGCCGGCTTGCCGTCAGCCGCGTCGAGCGCGTGCACGGTATGGGCGTCCACCGCCGCCACGAGCACCTTGCCGCCCGCGACGACCGGCGCCGACAGCCCCTCCCCCACCTCGGCCTCCCACGCGGGCTTCAGCGCCGACGGGACCGTGGTCTTCGCCACCCCGCTCCGCGCCGCATCGTGACGGTACGTGGGCCAGTCCTCGGCTTTGCTGACCGCTGACTGCTGGCCGCTGACCGCCCCAAACGCGGGCCCTTTCACCAGGCGCGGCGAGGCGGGCCTGTCCGCAGGGATCCTGACGAGGGCGGGCGACAGGCAGTTGAAGCCGTCGATCTTCGCCTCGATGAAGCAGGCGCACGAGTGAGACGGGGTGTAGAGCAGGCCGTTGCACGGCACCACCCCATACTGGCAGCCGCCGCGCACCCAGTGGTTGGGAATGCCCGCGCCTGTGGCCAGGTCGATGAACTCGACGCCGGAGCGGCCGAGGACGAGATAGCGGGCCGTCGCCCTGTTGCGATGGCAGCGATGGTGCCCCATGCCGCAGGCGAAGAAGACCTGGTCCTTCGGCCGCGTGCGCTTCACCTCGCCTGTCCTGATGTCGAGCCCCCGGGTGATGCCGGGCTGGCTGGCACGCACGAGGTTGCCAGACCACACGAGGCCGTCGGCGACCAGCACGTCCACGGGCGCGTTGTAGCACTCCTGGCACTTGCTGCGCCAGAGCTCCTTGCCCGTGTCGGCGGCGAAGGCGATGAGGTCGCCGACGGGCGCCTGGCCGCCGGCGCAGCCGACCATCCAGTGCATCTCGGCGTCGCCCGCCGCCGCCTTGCCGACGGCGCGATCTGCGGAAAGCACGACGCCGTCGCAGGCGACCAGGGTCGGCGCGCTCCAGGCGGGCCGCGTCAGGGCGATGGGCCGGTCCGTCCGCCAGGCCTCCTTGCCCGTGGCGGCGTCGAGGCAGACGATCTGCCTGCTGTTCTGGAAGAACAGGCGGTCGCCCCGCACGGCGAGGGTGGTGGGCATGAGCGCGGCGGTATCGGCGTCAGCCTTCCTCCAGCGGAGGGCGCCGCTCGCGGCGTCGATGGCCAGCAGGCGCCTGGCGGGCGGCTCGTAGCGATAGGGCGGCTTCTGCCGGCGGATCCTGGCGGCCTGCCGGCGCCTGGCGGCCGCGGCGGCCCGCTCGGCGTCGAGGTCGCCGGCGGCGAGGTAGAGGGTGCCGTCGTGGAGGACGATCTCCTCGGTGCCGTCGGTGCCCTCATAGGTCTTGAGGGTCTTGCCCGTCGCGGCGTCGAGGACGCTCAGGGGCTGGCCGTAGCCCATGGTGACGTAGACGCGATCGCCCAGTGCGACGAGCCGCCGGGCGATCTGGGGCGGGCCGCTGCGGAATGCCCGCAGGTGCCACTCCCACACGGGGATCGGCCGCTTCCAGAGCACGACGCCGCTGAAGGCGTCGCGCGCTGTGAGGGACCACCGGGGCGACGCCACCACGGCCGCGGCGGGTCCCTCGTCCACGATAATGAAGATCCTGCCGCCCGAGGCCACGACGGCGCTCACGCTAGCCAGATGGTCGTGGCTCCGCGCCCACCGCGGCGCGCCGACCCACTGCATGCGGCGAGGCGGCCCGACCACCGTGTCGCTCGACACCGCGTTGTTGTCCGGGCCGTGGAGGAAGTGGGTCCACTCGTCGAGCTCCTTCGGCCGCGGCTTCACCGTCTTCGCCCACCTCCCGCCCGCCTTGATGTAGGCCACGCCGTTCGGACACAGAACCCGCAGCACCTCGGCCATCGGGATGCGCCCCAGGTCCTCAGCGACGACGAGCCGCACCAGGTTGTCGGCATAGGGCAGGGTGTTGTGGGACCACAGGTCGGCGGTGACCGTCCCGGGCAGGCCGAGGGAGCGGAAACGCTCGCGCGCCTTGGAGACCTTGGCGGGGTCGCTGTCGAGGCCGTGCACCAGGTAGCTGCCGCTGGCATGGAGCGCAGCGGTCAGCCTCCCGTCGCCGCAGCCGACGTGAACGATGAGCCCGCCCTGGACGCCGGTCGCCTCGAGGATCTGAGCCGCCGTCGGCGCGCCCGCCAGGGCGACGCCGGACGCCAGCAACGCAACGAGCGCAAGCCATGCGCCCCAGGTCGTCCACCGTCCGGTCATCACGGACCTCCTTTCCCTCATCTCGCCTCGGCCATGCACACCACCGTGCCGGCCCGCGTGGCGAGGAACAGCCGACCGTTCGCGGCGATCAGGCCGTCGAAGACCGGCGGGGCGTCGAGCTTGTGCTCGGCGAGCAGCTTGCCGTCGGCGGCGGCGTGGGCGCGGAGCACGGCGCCCTTCCGCCCCTCGAAGGCGGCCATCGGGTCGTCGGGCACCAGCACGTCCGGCGGGCCGGCGACGAACAGCCGATCTCCGGCGAGCACCATCGCGCGGATCCGCACCGGCACCCAGTCGTGCCAGGCGGGGGGCCTCGAGCGGGTCCAGCCCCAGCCCTTCGTCGTGCCCTGGGTGCGGTGGCCGAGGACAGGCTCGTTGTCGTTGTCGTCGGCGAAGAGCAGATAGCCTCTCGTGGCGGGAGCGAAGAGCGGGCTCTGGAGGTTCCGCAGCGGGTAGGCCTGCACGGCGTAGGTCCGCCGCGGGCCGACGACGAGGAGCTGCCCCGTCTTGGCCGCGCGGTGCGCGAGGTAGAAGCCCGGCCAGGTGGCCGAGTACATCCAGAACGTGCGGTTGTACCACGCGTCGTCGAGGAACCCTGCGGTGGAGAAGACGTGGCGGCCCATGCGCCGATGGCCGAAGCTGAAGTCCCCATACTTCTGCCTGTAGCGGGTCACCACCGCCTTCATCGCGTTCTCGACGTAGCGGCGCTGATGGTCCTCGAACTTCTGGGTGCCAGCCACGTCTTCGGACACGAAGGGCTGGCCTCTGAGGTCCATCCCCTCGACCCATTCGTCGGGGCCGGGCAGGATGTAGGGGACCGGCTGCGGCACGAGCTTGGGGTCGAGCTTGTACTGGCCGAGGTAGAGGAAGCCGCCCTCGCTGACGAGAATGTCGGACTGGGCACCCTCGATGGAGTAGGCGGGGATGAACGGCTTGCCCTCGGCGTCCTTCCGCGTCCTCGCCCACGTGTCCAGGCGGGTCTCGTGGAGGAGCCTGCCCGTGGACGGGTCCAGGCCGAGCACCCAGATGCCGCCGTCGAGGTAGGTCGAGCGGCCGGCCGTGCAGTAGGCCACGCCGTCTTGCACCAGGACGCTGCCGTGGACGCGCCAGGGCGACTCGAGGCGGCCAAAGGCGACGATCCGCTCAGCAGACGGCGCCGCCCGGAATCGCCAGGCCAGCGCGCCGTCCGACGCCCTCAGGCAGTATACGCGGCCGTCGGCGCAGCCGAAGAGCACGCGCTCGCCGTGGATCGTGGGCGGCGAGTCGATCCGCCCGTCCGCGATGAAGCGCCAGAGCCGCCGGCCGTCCTCGATGCTGAGGGCGTGGAGCGTGTGCTCGTCCTTCGCGGCCACGTACACCCGGCCGCCCGCGGCCACAGGCGGCGTCAGGCGCCCCTTGAGATCCACGGCCCAACGGATGACAGGCTGGGCAGGCACCTCGCATGTCGCGGCGCCCGTACGCCGCGGGTCATGGCGGTAGGTCGGCCAGTCAGCGGAAGGGTCGAGCTTCGAGGTTCGAGTGTCGAGTGCCCCATACGCGGGGCCTTTGCTCAGGCGACCGGCCTCTTCCACTCGAACCTCGACCCTCGTCCCTCGACCCTCGCCCGCAAGGGCGAGAAAGCCCGTGAGCTTGACGCCGGGGTAGCAGAAGCAGGGGTGCGGAGGGGCATAGAGCAGGCCGTTGCAGGGCAGGATGCCGTAGCGACAGGGGCCGCGGACCCAGTCGTTCTGCGTGTGCTCGCCGCCGGTGAGGCTGACGAACTCAGCGCCGCGATACGGCGTGATGAGGAACTTCTCGGTGGCCTTGCTCTGGTAGCAGCGGAGGTGGTGGCCGGGGGTGAACACGTCGTCGGTGTTGGGGCGAGCGGTGACCTCCCCCGAGCCCATGTCGCGGCCGACGACGCGGTCGCCCTGCCAGTGCCAGAGATGCTCGCCCGCGATGAACAGCTCGGCGCGTCTCACGCCGCCCGTCTTCCAGAGGCTCTTGCCCGTCTCGGCCGACAGGGCCTCGAGCAGCTTCTTGCCCGACAGCACGACGCGCTCGCCGCGCACCAGCAGCAGGGAGAGGGGGGTCTTCACCTGCGCCTGCCACCGCTCCTTACCGTCCCGCAGCCCAACGCAGCGCACGGCCTGGCCCGCCTGGTAGAAGACCCTGCCGTCTTCAGCCGCCAGCGTCTGTGGCTGGATGCGGCCGGGTGCCTCCCAGAGGGTCGTCCCAGTCTTCGTGTCGATGGCCACGACTGCGGTGCGCGCCTTGCGGAGCAGAAGCACGCCATCGAGGCAGCGCAGCTCCTCGGCCCCCTCGGTGCCCCGGTAGACCGTCATGTCCTCGCCGGTCGCGGCGTCGATGACCGTGACGGGCGCGCCGTGCTCGAGGGTGACGAAGAGGCGATCGCCCTGGGCGACGAGCCGCCGTGGGACCTGCCCCGGAATGCTGCGGAGCGCCTTGCTCCGCCACGGGCCCGACCGCCACTTCGCGACCCGCCGCTTCCACAGCAGCACGCCGTTGAAGGCATCGCGGCCGATCAGCGTCCAGCGCTCGGGCAGAGGGTCGCGGGTGACGCCCGTCAGGCCCTCGTCGAAGACATAGAAGAGCCGCCCCCTCGCCGAAACCATCGCCGTGAGGCTCGTGGCGTGCTCGTGGCTGCGCGCCCACAGCGGGCCGCAGAGCCACCGAAGCCGACGGGGCGGCCCCACGCGGCTGTCGCGGGCCACCGCATTGTTCGACGCGTCGTGGAGATAGTGCGTCCACTCATCGATGGCCTCGGGCCAGGGCTTGACGTGCTTCTCCCAGGCCCCGTCGGCCTTGACGTACGCGACCCCGAGCGGGCGCAGGACCCGCATCACCTCGCCCATCGGCACGCCGCCGAGGTCCTCGGCGACGAGCAGGCTCACCAGGTCGTCGGCATAGGGCAGGGCCTTGCCGCCGAAGACCTCGACCGACACAGGGCCATAGAGCCCTCGCGCCTCGATGTGGGCGCGGGCCTTCGCCACAGCAGCAGCATCCGCATCGAGGCCGTGGACGAGATACCGGCCGTTGGCTCGCAACGCGGCGGTCAGCCTGCCGTCCCCGCAGCCGAGGTGGACGACGAGGCCGCCCCTGACGCCCGTGGCGCTCAGGATCTCCTCCGCCGCCCCCGCCTCGGCCTGGCTGGCCGGCCATGCAACGAGAGCCAGGAGTGCCAGGACCAGGGCACAGCGTGGGGCATCGGGCATGGAAGCTCTCCTGCACCTCCCGTCTCGCCTCGCACCAGGGTGCGAGCTCGCCGAAGACCTCAGGCTACAGTGTAGCCATGTGGCGAGGGTCCGTCCAGGCCCGCGCTACCTGGCGGGGGTAAGGGTGAGCAGGCGGAAGTTCATGATGGCGCCTGTGAAGGGGCCGGGCTTGACGGCGAGTGTGCATGCGCCGCCGGGCAGCTTGATCGTGCCGACGCGGTAGGACTGGTAGGTCTTGATCCCGCCGGTGTCCTCCGTCTTGCCGGCGAGCCGCTCGTCGCCGACAACGATCGTGTAGTCAATGCCGCCGCGGGCGGTCCCATAGGCGAAGTCCACGGTATAGGCGCCGGCCTTGACGTCCTTGAGGTGCCACTCGCAGTAATCCCTGGGGTTGGTCCAGGCACCGAGGTTGTCGCGATCGGGCTGATAGGTCAGGCGGCCGGTGGTCCTGGCGGTCTCGGGCTTGAGCACGAGCTTGCCATTCTGATCGGGCCGGATGGGCGCTCCCGGCCTGCCCCGGCCGCCCCGCGGCCCGGCTGCGGGCGCGGCCGCGGGCGCCGCTGCGGCGCTGGCCTCGTAGGGCTTGAGCGGAGTCGCCCCGTCGGCGGCCAGGCAGGCGACGGCGCCGTCGGTGGTCACGACGTAGAGCCGCCCACCGGCCGCAGCGATGGCGTCCCACACCGGCGGTGCGTCGAGGGCGTAGCTGGCGACGGCAGCGCCATCCTTCGCCGAGGCGATCAGCAGGGCGCCGCCCTTGCGGCCGAGGAAGGCCGGCTCGGCGGCGGCGCCCGGCATCCGGGGCATGCCGCCGAGGATGAGGCGATCTCCGGCGCGGACGAGGGCACGGGGGCGCAGGGGCACCTTGACGGACCAGGCCCAGCGCGGCGGCGCGCCCTTGGCCGGCGGCCGGAAGTCGGGCGGCGGCTCCTCCTTCGCCGGCAGCGGCCCGTGGGCCTCGGCGAACAGCGTGTAGCCGCCAGCGCGGCGGATCCCCCACGCCATCTGGCCATCGAAGACGAGTATCAGGCCGTAGGGCTCGGCCAACTGCACACCCCAGCGCGGCTTCAACGAGTTGGCGATCCACGAGTAGGCCACGGGTATCCGACTGAAGTTTGCCGAGCCAAGCACGCGGTGGGTGCGGTGGATCTCCGTGTCGTCGAGCAGGGTCGTCGTCGAGAACAGGTGGCGGCCGTACTCGGTCTGACGCTCGAGCCGGGGGCTGAATCGCATCTGCCGCAGGTAGATCGACGCCCCGTCACTCACCAGCACGTCGGTGCGGGTGCCGCCGGCCATGGAGAAGGAGTCGCTGAGGTCGGGCGCCGTGAGGGTCTTGTAGTCCACGGTGTTCTGGGCGATCTTCTTGGCCTGGATCTCCTTGGCTTTCTCGGGGTCACCGATGTCGGGCTGGTCGCTGCGAACGCGGGTTTCGCAGACGACCTTCCCCGTCGCGGGGTCCAGGCCGTAGAGGGCGATCCCGCCGTCGAGGTAGGACGACCGCCCGGCTCCGACATAGGCCACCCCCCGCTCGACGAGGACGCTGCCGTGGACGGGCCAGACCGATTCGACCTGGTCGTATGCCACGGTCCGTCGGTCGCCGGGGGCGGCGCGGAAGCGCCAGGCCAGCGCCCCGTCGCTCGCGCGCAGGGCGTAGACGAACCCGTCGGCGCTGCCGAAGAGCACGAGGCCCTGGTGGAGGGTCGGCGGGGAGTCCACCCGCCCGCCGGCCTGGAAGGTCCAGCGGAGCTTGCCATCGGCGGCGCCCAGAGCGATCACCCGATGGGCATCGACAGACGCCACGACGACCAGCCCCCCCGCCACGACCGGGGCGCTCAGCCTGCCGTCGAGCTTCGCGGCCCAGGCCCGCGCGAGCTTCGCCGGCACCGCCGCCGCCGTCGCGCCGCTCCGCAGCGCGTCGTGCCGGTACGTCGGCCACTCCTCTGGATTGCCGATTGCCGATTGCCGATTGCCGATTGCTCCGTAGGCAGGGCCTTCCTCCAGTCTCTCCGCCTGGAACCTGGAACCAGGAACCTGCAACTGCCTTTCCGCCGCGACTGCCCAGAAGCCGAAGAGCTTGGCCTCCATGTAGCACCCACAGGTGTGTGCGGGCGCGTAGATGAGGCCGTTGCAGGGCATGATCCCGTACTGGCACACCCCGCGGATCCAGTTGTTCCGCGTGTGGTTCGTGCCGACGAGGTCGAGGAACTCGATGCCGCGATGGCTCGCCATGATGTAGCGGTCGCTGGCCTTCTCGCGGTAGCAGCGATGGTGGTGGCCCGCGGTCTGGACGAGGCGGAGGGCGTTGGTCCGCTTCTTGACCGCCCCGGTGCGCAAGTCACGTCCCTCCGAGAAGCCCGAGCCGAGCCACACCAGCCCGTTGATGGCGAACACGTCGGATGGCGAGCGGAACCCGGCCGGGCACGGGCAATCCCACAGGCTCTTCCCCGTGTCCGCTGCCAGCGCGGTGAGGCGTCCGCCGTTGGCCCACAGCACGACGCCGTCGCTGACGACCAGCGTGGCCACGGACCAGCCGAGGCTCCTGCTCCCGAGGCCCCTGCGCCTGCGGCCCTTCTTCTTGCTCCCTGCCTCGCCTGCCTTCGGCTTGTCCTGCGAGAGCTCGCCCGACCGCCACTGCTCCTTCCCGCTGGCCAGGTCGAGGCACACCACCCCCCTGCCGGCCTGGAAGAAGGCCCGGCTGCCCGCCGCGGCGAGGGTCAGGGGCATCAGGTGGACGCCCTCGGGCTCTGTCCAGCGCCACAGCGTGTCGCCGGTCTCGGCGCGCACGGCGGCGATAGCCTTGTGGTTCGGGAAGGGCATCTTCGGCGGCGCGGTCGGCCCGATGCCCGCCTGCTCGGCGGCGGGCGCGCCCACGATGGCAAGCAGGACGCCGTCGTGGACGATGGCCTCTTCGGCGTTGTCGGTGGCCTCGTAAGTCCGAACGGTCTTGCCCGTCGCGGCGTCCAGCGCCGACACGGGGGCGCCGAGCCCGAGCGGGACGAACACGCGGCCACCCACCGCGACGAGGGTCCGGGGAAGCTGCACCGGCCCCGAGCGGAAGCCCCTGCGATGCCAGGCCCACGTGTCGATGGGCCGCTTCCAGAGCAGCTTGCCGTTGAAGGCGTCACGCCCCACCACCGACCAGTGCCCTGCGATGTTCATGTCGGCCCCGGTAGCGTCGTCCACGATATAGAAGACGCGGCCGGCCGACGAGACCACCGAGCTGATGCTCGCCAGGGTGTGGTGATTGCGCGTCCAGGACGGGTCGGCCAGCCACTGCATGCGGCGGGGCGGCCCGACCCGCGCATCGTGCGCCACCGCGTTGTTCGACGGATCGTGGAGATAATGCGTCCACTCGTCAATGTCCTTCGGCCGCGGCTTCACCGTCTTCGCCCAGTTGCCCCCCCGCTTGAGGCAGGCCACGCCGTTCGGGCACAGGACGCGCATCACCTCGGCCATGGGCACCGCGCCAAGGTCCTCGGCGACGATGAGATTCGCGACGTCGTCGATGAGGGGCAGGTGGTCGCCGGCGAGGCGGTCGGCCGTGACCTTGCCATCGAGGCCGCGCGCATGGATGTGCTCGCGGGCCTTCGCCACGTTGGCAGGGTCGGCATCCAGTCCGAAGACGAGGAAGGCGTCGCTGGCGCGCAGCGCCGCCGTCAGCCGCCCGTCACCACAGCCGACGTGGACGATCAGGCCGCCACGCACGCCCGTCGCGGCGAGGATGCCCTGGGCCTGCTCCTGGGCCGACGGTTCCGCAGCGCCGGCGCCGAAGCCGGTCGCGAGGAGGACGAAAAGCAGGCAAGTGGATCGTGATGGAGTCCCCATGAGCGCTGGTCCCTTCGTATCGGTTCCGGGTTCCTGGTCCCTGGTCCCAGTTTCCGGGTGCAGGGGGCTACGCTGGGGGCGCCTGTGCTCCCCCTGGAACCCGGAACCTGAAACCTGGAACCCCTTCCTCCTACGGCCTGCCCGCAAGGCACATGACCTGGCCGTCCTGCGTAGCCAGGAACAGCCTGCCGGCGGCGACCGCCATGGCATCCCAGGCGGGCGGCGCTGCGAGCTTCAGCTCGGCCAGTGTCTTGCCGTCTGTCACGGAGACGGCGCGCAGCAGCGCCCCGCTCCTCCCTGCGAGCGCCGCCTCCTGGGCGGCGAGTGCCTCCTGGGTGTCGGCCTCCGGCAGGCTCTTGTACGCTCCCCACTCGTCCACCACGTCGGGCGGGCCGGCCACGAAGAGCACGTCGCCCGCCAGTACCATGGCCCGTGCGAGCAGCGGGACCGACTGGCTCCAGCGGCAGGCGATCTGCTTCTGCCCCCACGCGGGGATCCGCGTCCGCTTCTGCGGCGACGGGACGACGGCCGGCGTGCGGCTCGTGGCGAACAGGTGGTATTCGATCGGCGTGGTCCAGTAGAGGTCGGACGGCCGCCGGCCGTAGCCGTAGACCGCGCCGTCCGCGACGACGAGCATGCGTCCACCGGGGACCTCGCGGCCGGCGCGGAACCAGTCGCGGTAGCCCGTGTAGTAGCGGGTCCCGTAGATCCAGTAACTGCGGTGCCACCACGTGTCGTCGAGCAG